>JAEZBK010000027.1 GCA_023427355.1 Pseudomonadota bacterium | reverse complement strand
GCCTTCGACCAGAAGGTGTCCCCCGGCCAGCAGTGCGATCAGCACGCGCTCCAGGAAGTAATCCTGGCCGACCACGACCTTCTTCACTTCATAGAGCAGGTGCTCCAGGCCCGTATGCGTCGTGTCGGTCATGCCATCACCCTTGAATGATCGTGTTGTCGTTGCCGCGCCTGGCGGCGCCTAAAGCGGATTGTCTCCCACCGCGCGGGCCGCATTCTCGATCGGCACCGCAAACGACATGCCCGCGAAGACGCGATTGCCGCTGGGATTGTAGATGGCGGTGACGATGCCGATGACCTCGCCGTCGCGATTGACCAGCGGCCCGCCCGAATTGCCCGGATTCACCGCCGCATCGAACTGGATGAGGTTGGTCATCTTGGGCTTTTCCTTGTTCTCGGGATCCACGAACTCCCGCTTCAGGCCCGCGATCACGCCGGAGGAAACGGAGGGGCCGATACCGAACGGAAAGCCCGACGCCACCACCATGTCGCCGGGGTTCAGGTCGGCGGTGGATGCCATGGTGGCGGGCTTCAGGTCGTCGGGCTGGGTGCGCGGGCGGATCACCGCCAGGTCGTTCTCCGGCTGCATGGAAACCAGGATGGCGTCCGACTTGCTGCCGTCCCAGAAGGTGATCTCCCAGCGGTCGGTGGTGCGGATGACGTGCAGGTTGGTCAGGATGTCGCCACGCTCGGAAATCACCACGCCCGATCCGGTGGCGTCGGCGCGGGGCTTGCCGTCCACGCCTTTGTCCTCGGCCAGCTTTTTCTCCAGCTCTTCCTTGGTCGGCGGCACATAGCGGCGCCCGGCCTTGCGCGCCTCGGCACGGGCTTCGGCTTCCTCGGCCTTGTCGGCCTCCGCCTTGCGGTCGGGGGACAGGAAGCCCTCCACCCGCACCAGCGACGGCGCGATGATGGCGGCGGCCATGGCGCTCTGGTCCGGGCCCGGCGGCGTGTTCTCCAGCGTGTGCTTGACGGCGTTGTCGATGTCCCACTGGGTGAACTGCTTGGGACCGGGATTGAAATAGCGCCAGCCGCCCAATAGCGACAGCGACAGCGTCACCGCCAGCAGGACCAGCGCGGCGGCGGCGGCGGCGCGGGTGAGGTTGCGGCGGTCCAGCCAGGCGGTGAAGCGCCGCCAGCCCAGGGTGAGGGGGCCGGGGCCGCGCTTGTCCTCGAACCAGTCGTCGCGCAGGACGGCATCCGTCTCCTGCCGGTTCGCCGTGCTGCGCGCCCGCCTGGCGCGGCTGTAAAGCGTCTTGCGTTTCATGACGGACCCGCGAAAGAAGCCCTTCGAGCGTACGCCAGATCGGCCCTCTTGCAAGTTTGCGCGGGCTGTATTTGGTCGCAAAGTTTGTCGGCTTTTCCGCCTGATATTCCTGTGCTGAAAACGATCTCGCTTTTCGCGGGGCGGCAGTTCTGCTAGGTGCTTTCGCCCGTCCGCCAAGCGGTGCGTGCAGGGTTCCGGAAATTGGGACTTAAGTCCTATTCCTGCCGCCTGCCGGAAGGCCAACTGCAAGCTGGATGACCTGGCGGCATCGAGCAGAAGATCATGGGGCAGGGGAAAAACCTTGCCTGGGAATTAGTGGGAGAAATGGGAATGGCGTCGAAGGGTTTGAGCAGCACCGATCGGGAAAAGCTGGAAGATGTGGGTTTCATGACCTGCATGACGCTTTCGCTGCTGGGCAATTATGCCCAGACCGGTCATTTCGGCGGCCCCCTGGCCTACACGCCCTTCAATGTCGCCATGCACCTGGCCGGCCCGGAACTGGGCGGCCTGCGCTATGACATCCGCCGTCCCAAGCACCCCTTTGGCGACAAGTTCATGATGGCCGCTGGCCACAGCGTTCCGACCTGCTACGCCCTGTGGATGGTGCTGTATCAGGCGATGGAACGCCGCGCGAAGAACACCGGCGACAAGAAGTATGCCGTGGACCCCGAAGTCGCGATTCTGCCGATCGACGCCCTGGGCTTCCGCCGCGGTCATGAACCGCTCAAGAATCTCCTTTCGGATCATGGGCTTGCCGACAATCCGCTCTTCGCCCAGGCCAAGGCGCGCGGCATCAAGGCCCTGGCCGGCCATGCCGAGAGCATCGACGTCACCAACGACACCAATGGCGGCCCCTCGGGCGTCGGCGTTGCGACCGCCGCCGGCAAGGCGGCCTTCTGGGACATGGTGGGTTCCCCGCTCGATGGCGGCCCCAAGATCGTCTGCTTCGAGGGCGAATTCGCCATGACCGAAGGCCATGCCCAGGAAGTGAAGACCCAGGCCATGGCGATGCAGGTGGGCAAGCGCCTGCGCATGATCCTGTCGGACAACAATGCCGGCATCGACGACGCGCTGATCGGCGGCGTCATCTCCAACAAGACGCCCGGCTATGTCCTGAAGGACCAGTGGACCAGCTATGGCTGGAACACCTTCACCATCGATGACGGCGCCGATTACGGCCAGATCGTCCAGGTGATGAAGGAGATGGAAGAGTGGGACGCCAAGGACCGCCGCCCCATGATCACCATCGCCAAGACCGTGAAGGGCTATTGGCCCGCCGCCCACAACGGCACGCTCAATGACGGGATCAAGCAGATCACCGGCTACAAGAGCCATCCCTACGGCCAGAAGATGAACTCCGAATACTTCGTCGCGCTCTGCGAGAGCTTCGAGAAGAAGTATGGCGTCAAGTTCGAAGGCATCCGTGACGGCGCCGTTGCCGACACCAAGGCCCGCCTGGTCCAGTTCAAGACCAACATGGACGTGGTCATGTCGGTGCTGGACAAGAACGGCCTGGGCGACTGGGTCGCCGACCGCCTGGTGGCCATCGGCGACCAGGTCAAGGACGACCACAAGCTCAACATCAACAACACCACCGATCCCTTCCAGGACGAACGCCTGCGCGTCGCCAACCTGCCGATGGATGCGCAGAAGATCACGGTGAAGAACGACCTGTCCGGCGCCACCAAGGAAGTCTCGGTCACCCTGTTCGAGCAGCCGGGCAAGAGCTGGGGCGCGCGCCGCGCCATCTCCGAAGTGGTGAAGTGGATGAACTTCGTCACCGGCAACCGTTTCGTCACGCTGGCCGCCGACCTGTCGGAATCCATCAATGTCGAACATGGCGCGCTGTGGGGCCATTACGATCCGGAGGAAAATCCGCGCGGCACCCGCGTCAAGGCGGCGATCCAGGAAGCGGGCAACGTCGCTTCGGCCATCGGCATCGTCAGCCAATCCGCCTCGGTGGATCCGGAGAAGTTCTCCGGCCTGTGGGCGCTGTCGGGCACCTATGGCGCCTTCACGCCGCTGATGTACACGCCCGCCCGCGTCTGGAGCCAGCAGAACCAGGACAGCAAGTTCCGCGTCGGCGTGCTGCACATCCTGGCCGGCCACTCCGGTCCCGAAACCGCGGCCGACGGCCGGACCCATTTCGGCATCTTCGCCACCCAGGTCTGGAAGCTCTTCCCGCGCAACCAGACCATCCACCTGAACTTCTGGGATTATAACGACGTCGCCGCCGGCTATTTCGCCGCCGCCGAAATCGCCGCGCGCGATCCCAAGGTGGGCATCATCTCCATCGAGGTGGCGCGTCCCGACAATCCCGTGGCCGACCGCAATCTCTTCGCCGACAAGGACGTCAAGGCCGCGGCCAAGGGCTTCTACGTCATCCGCGATTTCGACCCGGCCAAGCCCAAGGCGGGCTATGTGCTGTGCCAGGGCGCGTCTTCGACCGTGAACACGGTCAAGAATCTCAAGCGCTTCGACGAGGCGGGCCTGAACGTGAAGATCATCTCCTGCATCAGCGAGGAGCTGTTCGACCGCCAGCCGGAAGCCTATCGCAACAGCGTGCTGCCGCCGGAAGCCGGCTATGACGCCATGGTGGTCTCGACCGGCACCCGCCGCGTCTGGCCCTACAAGTTCCTGGGTCCCTTGACCGACGAATATTCCATGACGTCGGACTGGGATCACCAGTGGCTGACCAGCGGCCTGGAGAATGACGTGATCGCCGAGGCCCATCTGGACCCGGAATCGATCTTCAAGGGCATCGAGCGTTTCGCCAAGGCCCGCGCCGACCGTATCAGCCGCCAGGCCAAGCTGGTCGTCTGATCCAGCTTTTGCTGCATTGCAACAACCCCGGCGTCCCAACGGATGCCGGGGTTTTTCTTTGCCCGGCGCGCTGTGCGGGGCGGTGCCGATTGCGCCGCAATCTGTAATCGTTATAAAATAGTCCCAAGAATCTTGGGGAAATCCGGCCCGGTTTCGCATGGCGAGCCGCGTGGGATTGCCTGCCTATCGTCTTTGGCTAAACTCAGACAATAACAGCCGCAAAAGGCTGAAGGCTTGCAAAGCCCCGGGAGGGCGGAATGATCGGGAAGACCAGCGCCGTTGCGCTTGGAGTGTCATTGCTGTCCGCCGCCGCCGCCGGCGCGCTGTTCTTCATGGGCAGCACCGCGCCCGTCACCGCGCAGGATGCCAAGCCCGTGGCGATGGCGTCCAAGGCGCATTACGACACGGACATTGCGCCGATCTTCACCAAATACTGCACGGCGTGCCATGCGGGCGCGCAGCCCAAGGGCGACATCCTGCTGCGCTTCGAGAATGAAGCCGATGCGCGCAGCCGCGCCGTCACCTCCGACGAGTTCTGGGACAAGGTCGCGCACGAGATCGAAACCGGCGTGATGC
The DNA here is from genome assembly GCA_023427355.1 of Pseudomonadota bacterium. GTDB lineage: Bacteria > Pseudomonadota > Alphaproteobacteria > Micropepsales > Micropepsaceae > Rhizomicrobium. Next base: position 2,763 of record JAEZBK010000027.1, on the reverse strand, counting down.
CGCCCGCCACGTCCAAGAACCGCCCGACCGAGGGCGAGAAGCAGCTTCTGGTCAACTGGATCAAGAACGACGTGCTTTCGATGGGCGGCAAGCCCGATCCGGGTCCGGTGGTGGTGCATCGCCTGAACAATCGCGAATACGCCAATACCATCCGCGATCTTCTCTACCTGCCTGCCAGGTACAATGCCGCGGCCGACTTCCCGGCCGATGAGCGCGGCGACGGCTTCGACAACAACAGCTCCACCCTGGTGATCTCGCCCACGCTGATCGAGCGTTATCTCGAGGCCGCCGAGAAGGGCGTTCTTGCCGCCTTCAAGCCTGCCGATGAAGAGCGCGGCGTGCTGTCGGGCATCGCTTCGCCGCAATTGCTCGAGCCGGGCAAGGACTTCAAGGCCGACTTCGCCAACAGCCAGGCGCATGTCCGCATCAATCTCGAAGCCTTCATGCCGCGCGCCTGGCGCCGTCCGGTCACCAAGGCCGAGGTCGACGACATGATGAAATTCGTCGCCATGGGTTTTGCCCATGACGGCGAATCCAAGACCAAGGCCCTGGCGCTGGCGATCCGCGCCACGCTGATGTCGCCCAATTTCATCTTCCGCCTGGAGCAGGATCCGGCGCCGGATGGTTCGGGCAAGGTCTATGCGCTGACCGAGCACCAGCTGGCGTCGCGCCTGTCCTACCTGTTGTGGTCCACCATGCCGGACGAAGCGCTGACCAAGCAGGCCAATGCCGGCACGCTGCGCCAGAACCTCGATGCCGAGGTGACGCGCATGCTCAAGGATCCCCGCGCGATCTCGCTGACCAACGACTTCCTGGGCCAGTGGCTCGAGATTCGCGGCCTGGAACACACGCCCAACGTGGACAAGGCCCTTCTGGCCTCGATGCGCACAGAGACCGAGTTGTTCTTCAAGTATATCGTGGACAATGACCGGCCGATCACCGACCTGCTCGACGCCGATTACAGCTTCGTGGATGCGCGCCTGGCCAAGCTTTACGGCATCCCCGGCGTGACGGGTGACGAGTTCCGCAAGGTGCAGCTCGATCCGCTCAAGCGCGGCGGCTTCATCACCCAGGCCTCGTTCCTGACGCTGACCTCCAAGCCCCTGGGCGAGGGGCTGCGCACGTCGCCCGTGGTGCGCGGCAAGTTCATCCTGGAAAACCTGTTCAACCAGAAGATTCCGCCGCCGCCGCCGGATGTGCCGTCGCTGGCGCTGGACACCAACAAGCAGCTCACCGGCACGGTGCGCCAGATCTTCGAGCAGCACAGCACCCATCCGACCTGCGCGGGCTGCCATGTGCGCATGGATCCGTATGGCTTCGCGCTGGAGAATTACGCCGGCAACGGCGAATGGCGCGAGACCGACAACGGCATCAAGGTGGATGCGTCGGGCGCGATCAACGGCAAGAAGTTCGCGACGCCGGTGGAGTTCCGCAAGGTGCTGCAGGACCGCAAGGCGGACTTCCGCCGCGCCGTGGTGCGCAAGGTGTTCTCCTATGCGCTGGGCCGCGGCATCCAGGGCGTTGACCGTCCCGCGATCGACCAGATCGTGGCCCAGGTCGAGAAGGATGGGGACCGCTTCTCCAGCGTCATCCGCAATGTGGTGAAGAGCTATCCCTTCCAGAATGCCCGCAGCAGCACCCTGACCGCCAGCAACACGCAAACTGCCAAGCCGGGCCTCCAGCCCACAAGCCTGCAGAAGTAATTCATCCGCCTTTGTTCGAATCCGGGAAGAAAAGGAAAACGCCGATGATGGTCCGCCGTCTTCACCCCTTGAGCCGCCGCGCCCTGATCCGTGGCGCCGGCAGCGCCGCCATCGCCTTGCAGCTGCTCGATGCGATGATTCCCGAAAGCCTTATCGGTTCCGCCGCCGCCCAGGAGGCGCAGAAGAAGGTGATGCCGGCCAATCGCCTGGCGATCCTCTACTACCCCAACGGCATCCACACGCCGGCCTGGTATCCGAAGGAAGGCGAAAACAGCGCCAACTACACGCTGGCCGGCACCTCGGCCGAGGCGCTGGAGCGGCACAAGAAAGACATGCTGTTCATCGGCGGCCTGTCGGTCCCGATGGCGCTGTATGACGCCGCGGGCGACCATGCCAAGGCGCTGGGCTGCTACCTGACCGGCGTGCGCATCCGCAAGACCGCTTCGGACGACATCCAGTGCTCCATCTCGATGGACCAGATCATCGCCAACAAGATCGGCAGCGCCACGCGCTTCCCCTCGCTGGAGCTGGGCCTGGACTATGGCCGTCTCGAAGGTGGCTGCGATCCGGGCTATGCCTGCGTCTATTCCAACAACGCCTCCTGGCGCGACGCCAAGACCCCCGCCATCAAGGAGGTCAATCCGCGCGTCGTGTTCGACCGCCTGTTCGGCAACGCCCATGCGTCCAACGCCTCGGATGAATCGCGCGACCAGCAGGAAACCTACAATCGCTCGATCCTGGACTTCACGCGCGACAGCCTGACGAAGATCAACGCGCAGCTCGGCGCCGGTGATCGCCTGCGCGTGGACGAGTATCTCACCTCGATCCGCGAGATCGAAAAGCGCCTGGATACGCCGCCCCCGGCGCTGGCCGACCTGCCCAAGGATGTGGTGCGTCCCACCCGCGTGCCCGAAAGCTTCAAGGATCATTTCCGCCTGATGGCCGATCTGCAGATCCTGGCCTTCCAGATGGACGTGACCCGCGTTTCCACCTTCATGCTGGGCGTGGAGCAGAGCCGCCGCACCTATAACGAGATCGGCATCCCCGAAGAACATCACGG
>JAEZBK010000284.1 GCA_023427355.1 Pseudomonadota bacterium | reverse complement strand
GGGCCAGGAGGGCAAGGGTGGATTTGCGCATGGTGGGTTCCTCGGGTTTCAGGGGCCTCGTATGCACCGCAAACGCGGCAGGCGGGGCCGGGTTGCGGGGCTGTAAGCCGATTGCCGCTTGAGCCAGCGGCCAGGGGATTGTAAGCCACGGCGCCCTTCGGTTGCAGGCTCGAACCCGGCTTTTTTGCGCCTGGGCGCCGGCGGGCGCCTGGCTGATTGACCTTGGAAGGTTCGCTGCATGTTCTCTCGCCTGTTCGGCTTCCTTTCCGCCGACATGGCCATCGACCTCGGCACGGCCAACACGCTGGTCTATGTCAAGGGTCGGGGCATCGTGCTGAACGAGCCCTCGGTCGTCGCCATCGCCGATATCCGGGGCCGCAAGCAGGTGCTGGCCGTGGGCGAGGAGGCCAAGCAGATGCTCGGCCGCACGCCCGGCAACATCGCCGCCATCCGTCCGCTGCGCGACGGCGTCATCGCCGATTTCGAGGTGGCGGAGGAGATGATCAAGCACTTCATCCGCAAGGTGCATAACCGCCGTTCCTTCGCCAATCCCATGATCATCGTCTGCGTGCCGTCCGGCTCGACCGCCGTGGAACGCCGCGCCATCCAGGAATCGGCCCTGTCGGCCGGCGCGCGCCGCGTCTATCTGATCGAGGAGCCCATGGCGGCGGCGATCGGCGCGGGCCTGCCGGTCTCCGAACCCACCGGCTCGATGGTGGTGGATATCGGCGGCGGCACCACGGAAGTCGCCGTGCTGTCACTGGGCGGCATCGTCTATTCGCGCTCGGTGCGCGTGGGCGGCGACAAGATGGACGAGGCGATCATCGCCTATATCCGCCGCCACCAGAATCTCCTGATCGGCGAGGCCAGCTCCGAGCGCATCAAGAAGCAGATCGGGTCCGCCGCGCCGCCGGAAGACGGGAACGGCACCACCATGGAAATCAAGGGCCGCGACCTGCTCAACGGTGTTCCCAAGGAAATCACCATCACCCAGCGCCATATCGCCGAAGCCCTGGCCGAGCCGACCAGCGCCATCGTCGAGGCGGTGAAGGTGGCCCTGGAAGCCACGCCGCCCGAACTGGCCGCCGATATCGTGGACAAGGGCATCGTGCTGACCGGCGGCGGTTCGCTGCTGGCCAACCTGGACCAGGTGCTGCGCGAGGAAACCGGCCTGCCGGTTTCCATCGCCGACGATCCGCTGTCCTGCGTCGCGCTGGGCACGGGCCGCGTTCTGGAAAATGCCAAGGGCATGCGTCACGTTCTTTCCACCGCCTTCTAGATCCTGAAAACGCGGGCGGGAGCCGCGTTACACAATGGCCAACGGTCCCTGGAAGATCGCCCGCCGCGGCAATGCCCAGCTTCCGCTGGTCATCGTCCTGGCGCTTGCGGTGGTCCTGGTGCTGGTGGGCAAGGCCCAGACGGGCCTGTTCGACGGCGCGCGCGCGCGCATCACCGACTGGATGGCGCCGGTCCTGTCCCAGGTCCGCGCGCCGCTGGACGGCGCAGAGCGCTGGATCGGCTCCATCGGCGACATCTTCCGCGTCTATGAGGAAAATCTGAAGCTGAAGCAGGAGAATGCCCGTCTCCTGCAATGGCGCAACACCTCGGTCGTGCTCGAGGGCCGCGTGCGCCATTACGAAAAGCTGCTCAAAGCCGTGCCCGATCCGGAGATGAACGCCGTGGTGGCCCGCGTGATCGGGCGCGCCACCCGTCCGTTCCTGCGCACCATGATCCTGGATGCCGGCGCCGCCCATGGCGCGCGCGCCGGTCAGGCGGTGATGGACGAGAACGGCATGATCGGCCGGCTGTATCTCACCGGCCGCAACACAAGCTGGGTGATCCTGCTCACCGACATCAACAGCCGCATCCCCGTCTCCGTCGCGCCGGGCCAGGTGCAGGCGATGCTGGCGGGCGACAATGCCGCCGCGCCCCGGCTCGACATGCTGGCCCCCAACATCACCATCAAGGCGGGCGACCAGGTCGTGACCTCCGGACAGGGCGGTCTGGTGCCGCCGGGACTTCCCATCGGCACCGTCATCGCCGATGGCGACGGCTTCCGCGTGGCGCTGCTGGCCGATGCGTCGCGCAGCGAAAGCGTGCAGATCCTGAACTTCGCCCGTCCGCAGGAAGCCCTGCCGCCTGCGGCCCAGCTGCCGGCCGAAGCCGCCGGGCTCAAGCCGGTGCCGCCGCCGCCGCCCGCCAGTGTTCCCACCGAGGCGCCGAAGCCTCCCCTGGGTGTGCGCCGCCCGCCTGCACCTGCCGCGCAGGCGCCTGCCACGCCGGCCGCCGCGCCCGACGATGCGGGGTCCGAATAAATGGGCACGACGGAAAAGCTCTACGCCCCCGCCGTGTCCCGCTTCTTCGCGGCGCTGCTGCCGCTGTTGTGCGGCTTTGTGGGCGTCATCATCGCCAACACGCCCATCTCCTTCGTGGGCGGCGCCGTGCCTGCGCCGCTTCTGGCGCTGGCGCCGGTCTATTTCTGGTGCCTGGTGCGTCCCGACCTGATGACGCCCGCCGCTGCGTTCGCCATCGGCATGCTGGAAGACGTGATGAGCGGCGCGCCGCCCGGCGTCTGGACCCTGTCCTTCGTGCTGGCCTATGCGCTGGTCGCGCGCCAGCGCGAAAGCTTCGCCGGTCTTGCCGGCCTGGGTGCGTTGCTGGGTTTCGCCGCCACGGCGCTGGCGGCCATCGCCACGGCCTGTTTCGTCGTTGGGGTCTATTACTGGCGCCTGCCGCCGCTGGGCCCCGTGGTGGCGCAGCTTGCGATGACCGTGGCCTTCTACATCCCCGCGACCTATGTCGTGGCGATGCTGCATCACCGTTTTGTCGGACCGCTCAGGAGTGATTTCTGATGCCGGTCTTCGACAAGAAGGACAAGAGCCGCTACACCACCTTCACCCGCCGCTCGCTGGGCGTGTCCGGCGCCATGACGCTGGTCTTCGGCGTGCTGGCGGGACGCCTCTACCAGCTCCAGATCTTGCAGGGTGAGGAGTATCTCTCCGCCGCCGAGCAGAACCGCGTCTCCCAGCGCCCGGTGGCGCCGATGCGCGGGCGCGTGATGGACCGTTTCGGCGCCGAGATGGCCACCAACCGGCGCAACTATCGCGTGATGATCGTGGCCGAGCAGGCCAAGGAAGGCGTGGCCGAGGCTCTGGACCAGATCGGCAAGGTGCTGCACCTCACCGAGGCGCAGAAAAAGCGGGTTCTGGCCGACGTGGCCAAGAACAAGAAATTCGTGCCCGTGCCGGTCGCGGAGAATCTGTCCTGGGAAGAGTTCTCGCGGGTCAATCTCCATTTGCCCTACCTGCCCGGCGTGCAGCCCGATGTGGGCGAGACGCGCGATTATCCCTTCGGCGCCGAGATGGTGCATGTGCTGGGCTATGTCGCCTCGGTCAGCCAGGAGGATCTCAAGGACGACACCGATCCGCTGCTGGACCTGCCGGGCTATCGCATCGGCAAGCGCGGCATCGAGAAAGCCTATGACAAGGAACTGCGCGGCACCGCCGGCGACAGCCGGGTCGAAGTCAACGCCTTTGGCCGCATCGTGCGCGAACTGGGCAAGGATGCGGGCGAGCAGGGCCAGGATGTCTGGCTGACCATCGATTGCGAACTGCAGCGCTTCGCCGACCAGCGGCTGGGCCAGGAAAGCGGCGCCTGCATCGTGATGGATGTGCACACCGGGGCGATCCTGTCGCTCTCCTCGACGCCGGGCTTCGATCCCAACTGGTTCAATGTGGGCCTTACGGGCGCGCAATGGCGCGATCTGTCCACCTCCGATTACAAGCCGCTGCTCAACAAGGCGATCGGCGGCACCTATGTGCCGGGCTCGACCTTCAAGGTCGCGGTGGCGCTGGCGGCGGTGGAAGCGGGCATCGCCACGCCAAGTCATCGTGTCCATTGCAGCGGCGTGTACAATTTCGGCGGCCATGCCTTCCATTGCTGGAAGCGTGGCGGCCATGGCTCGGTCGATGTCCAGGGCGCCTTGCAGCAGAGCTGCAACATCTTCTTCGCCGAGACGGCGCGGCGGCTGGGCATAGACAAGATCGAGCAGACGGCCAAGCAACTGGGCCTGGGCGCCCCCACCGGCATCGAATTGCCGGGCGAACGCGGCGGGCTGATTCCCGGCCGCGAATGGAAGATGAAGACCTACAAATGGGCCTGGCAGCAGGGCGACACGATCAGCGCCTCTATCGGTCAGGGCTATGTCACGGTGACGCCGCTGCAGCTGTGCCAGATGACGGCCCGCGTCGCCGGCGGCAAGGCCGTCGATGCCCATATCGTGCATTCGGTGGGTGATCGCGTCCTGGAACGCGAGAACGTGCCCAATCTGGGCTTCTCCGAAGAGGCGCTGGGCGTGGTGCGACAGGGCCTGAACATGGTGACCAATGTGCCCGGCGGCACCGCCTATGCCTGGCGCATCAACGAACCGGGGCTGGAAATGGCCGGCAAGACCGGCACGGCGCAGGTGCGCCGCTTCAGCAGCGAGGAACGCGCGCGCGGCCTGACCAGCAACCAGAACCTGGCCTGGAAACTGCGCGATCATGCGCTGTTCGTCGGCTATGCGCCCTTCGTCAATCCCCGCTATGCGCTCTCGATCATTCTCGAGCATGGCGCGGTCGGCCATCCGCATGTGGAAATGGCGCGCGACATCCTCACCTTCGCCCAGAAGCGCGATGTGGTGTCCCGCCCCACGGCCTATCCGGTGAAGGCCGCGTCGGGCGGCGCCACGCGCGGGGCGAAGAACACCCGTCCGGCCAGGAAGGAGCCCGGCTGATGGCCCTGCGCGCCTATGCTGCCGCCAAGCGGACCTTGTCGGTCTGGGACAAGCTTCAGGAAATCAACTGGGGCCTGGTGCTGCTGATCGCGCTGGTCGCGGGCGCGGGCGTGGTGATGCTCTATTCGGTCGCGGGCGGACAGATGGACCCCTGGGCGCTGTCGCAGTTGCTCAAGCTGATTCTGGGCCTGTTCGTGCTGGTGGCGGTGGCGACGATCGATATCCGGATCTGGATGAGCCTGGCCTATCCCGCCTATGCGGTGGCCCTGCTGCTGCTGGTGGCGGTGGTGGTGATGGGCACGGTGGGCATGGGCGCGCAGCGCTGGGTGTCGCTGGGCGGCTTCGGCCTGCAGCCTTCCGAGCTGATGAAAGTGTCGCTGGTGCTGGCGCTGGCGCGTTTCCTTCATGGCAAGAGCGTGGAGGAAGTGTCCCAGCCGCTGCACCTGGCCAGTTGCCTGGCAATGATCGCAGTGCCCGCGGTGCTGGTGCTGTTGCAGCCCAATCTGGGCACCACCCTGATCGTCATCGCCGATGGCTGCGCACTGCTGTTCCTGGCCGGCCTGTCCTGGTGGTGGATCGGTCCCGCCATCGGCGCGATCATCGCCGCCATTCCGCTGGCCTGGATGTTCCTGCTGCACGACTACCAGAAGGCGCGGGTGGAAACCTTCCTCAATCCGGGGGCCGATGCCCTGGGCAAGGGCTGGAACATCACCCAGTCCAAGATCGCCATCGGCTCGGGCGGGGTGACGGGCAAGGGCTTCCTGGAAGGCACGCAGAGCCGGCTGAACTTCCTGCCCGAAAAGCAGACCGACTTCATCTGGACCGCCATCTGCGAGGAGTTCGGCTTTGTCGGCGCGCTGGCGATCCTGGTCCTGTTCGGCGTGATCCTGTTCTATGGTGTGCAGATCGCCATGAGCGCGCGCAGCCAGTTTGCGCGCCTGCTGGCGATGGGCGTGACGCTGAACTTCTTCTTCTACATCATGATCAATGGCGCGATGGTGATGGGCCTGATCCCGGTGGTGGGCATTCCGATGCCGCTGCTGTCCTATGGCGGCTCGGCCATGCTGACCGTGCTGTTCGGTTTCGGCCTGCTGATGAGCGTGCATATTCACCGCCAGGTCGAGATTCCCCGGCATAGCGGCGGAATCATCTGAGGGCGTTTTCCCCACCCCTGTCCGCGGGGCGCAGAGTCGCGGCGCGGAATGCGCCGCGCGTGGCTTCCGGAACTGGCAACGCTGCGGAAATAGCCTGATATTTCAAAGGTGTGGATGGAGCGGGATGGCTGTGGACATGGCCAGACCCCTTGGCTATAAGCCGCCCTCCGGTCCGTGACCCAGACCGGCGCGTGGGTGATTAGCTCAGTCGGTAGAGCAGCTGACTCTTAATCAGCGGGTCGTAGGTTCGATCCCTACATCACCCACCATTTTTCTCCTTGGAAATCAGCAGCTTCGAATTTCCTCGTGCAGGATGTTCCTGCACGTTCCTCTCGTCACTGCGATCTAGTCAGCTGTTCCAATAG
>JAEZBK010000307.1 GCA_023427355.1 Pseudomonadota bacterium | reverse complement strand
GCTTCAGCGACACGCGCTGGAAGCCCTTCAGCTCCTTTACCGGACGTGTCACCGAAGAGACGCGATCGCGGATATAGAGTTGCACCACGGTGGCGCCTTCGCGCGCGCCGGTGTTGCGCACATCCACCTCCACCGTGACGCTGCCGCCCGGCGCGATGGACGCCGACGACAGGCGCGGCGCGCCAATGTCGAAGCTCGTATAGCTGAGGCCGAACCCGAAGGGGAACAGCGGCTCGGTGGTGTCGAACAGGTAACTGCGCCGCGCGCTGGGCTTGTGATTGTAATAGAGCGGCAACTGCCCCACCGCGCGCGGGATGGTGATGGGCAGGTGGCCCGACGGATTGACGTCGCCGAACAGCATCTCCGCCAGCGCCGTGCCCCCTTCCTGGCCCATGTACCAGGCCTCGACCAGCGCGTTGGCTTTCGCCGCCACGTTGTTCACCGAAAGGGGGCGGCCATTGACCAGCACCACCGTCACCGGCTTGCCCAGCGCGAAGATGGCGTCGGCCAGCGCGTCCTGCTGCCCCACCAGGTCGAGGCTGGCGCGGTCGCCCAGGTGATTGTTCGCCCAGCCTTCGCGGCTGGTCTGTTCGGTATCGCCCAGCACCAGCACGATCTGGTCGGCGCTTCTGGCGACATCCACCGCCGCGCGGATGCGCGCTTCATTTTCCTTCGGATCGGCCAGGGTGACGCGGTCGGCCCACCAGTCGTCATCCTCGGTGATCTTCACGCCTTCGGCCGTCACCACGCGCATCGCGTTGCCGGCACGCTTGCGAATGCCCTCCAGCACCGTCACCACCTGGCGCGGCGTGCCGCTATAGCCGCCCAGCCTTTGCGGCGCGGCGTTGGGGCCGATCACCGCCAGGGTGCGGATCGCCGCAGCATTGAGTGGCAGCATGCCATCATTCTTGAGCAGCACCGGCACCTGGCGCGCCGCCTCCAGCGCCAGTGCGCGTGCTTCGGCATTGCCCGCCAGCCGTTCCGCCTCTTCGCCATCGGCGTAGGGCTTCTCGAACAGCCCCGCCTGGAATTTCAGCGTCAGCACCCGGCGCACCGCCCGGTCGATATCGGCCTGCGTAACCAGGCCTGCCTTGAGCGCATCGGGCAGCAGCGCATAGGCCACGCCATCGGGCAGGTTCATGTCCACGCCCGCCTTCAGCGCGCGGGCGGCGGCATGGACGCGGTCGGGCTCGATGCGATGGATGCTGGCCAGTTGCTCGACGCCGTCATAGTCGCTGACGATGACGCCGGCAAAGCCCCACTCCTTGCGCAGGATATCGTCCAGCAGCCAGCGGCTGGCATGGCTGGGCACGCCGTCGATCTCGTTGTAGGAGGGCATCACCGACGCGATCTTCGTGCGGCGCACCACTTCGGCGAAGGGCGGGAAGAAGTTCTCGCGCAGCACCCGTTCGGAAATCTGCGCCGGCGCGATATTGCTGCCGCCTTCCGGCTGGCCATGGCCGGTCATGTGCTTGAGCGTGGCAAAGACCTTTCCTGGCGCCAGCGGCAGCGTTGTGCCTTGCAGGCCCTCCACGGCGGCCACACCCAGCTCGCCCGCCAGATGGGGATCTTCGCCGAAGGTTTCCTCCACCCGGCCCCAGCGCGGGTCGCGTGTTACGTCCACCACCGGCGACAGCGCCTGGTGCACGCCGCGCGCGCGCATCTCGCGCGCCGTCACACCGTTGATGCGCCGCACCAGATCGGGATTGAAAGTGGAGGCCAGACCGATGGGAATGGGAAAGTTGGTGGTGTCCTTCGCGACATAGCCGTGAAGGCCTTCCTCATGGAACAGCACCGGGATGCCCAGGCGGGTGCGTTCCACCGCCCAGCGCTGGATGGCATTGGTCAGCACCACGGTGGCGCGGGCGTCGCGCAGCGGCTTGAGGCGCGGCGAGCCAGGACCATCCAGGTCGGCAGGGCGGGCGAAGCCACCCAGCCCGTCGGGAAACAGGGAAGCCGCCTTGGCGGGATCGAACTGCATCCCTGCGTCAAAGACCTGCGTCTTGGTGGTCCAGATGACGCGCAGTTGCGCGACCTTCTCCGCCAGCGTCATCCGCGCCAGCAGATCGTCCACGCGCTGGGCGACCGGCAGGGCCGCATTGCGATAGGGCGGAATGGCGGCATTGTTCTGCGCGCTGCCGGGTGTGACCAGCAGCACCAGGCCCAGCGCCAGGAGGGCGGGAAGGGTGATCGCGGATTTTGTCTGCATGGGAAAAGACCTGCCGGCAATTGCGGCGGCCAGAACCACACACTCTATCTTTGGCGGCAAGGGCAGGGCGAAAACGCAAACCTTTTCGCATCGCAATTCCACAAAGGAAATGCCGGTCAATTGACGAGCGCGTCAAGCGGTGCTGCACCTGCGAAATGGCCGCGTGCAAAAACGACGCTCCCGCGAAAATCCTCCACCGCGACATGAAAATTTTCTCCCCGTCTCCGTCGCGGAAGTGCCTAGTATCCGCGGCAGGGGGATAAGCCGTGAAAACACAAGAACGTCCTTCGGACCTGGGCGCGCTGAAGCAGGAACTGGATACCCATTTCCGCGCTTCGCTGATGTCCTATTTCACGCGCCGCGTCGGCAATCGCAGCGAGGCCGAGGATCTGACGCAGGAGACCTTTGCGCGTCTGATCGGATCGCAATCGTTTGAGAGTGCGGAAGTCGCGCGCGCCTATGTCTTTCGTGTCGCCAGCAACCTGTTGCGGGACCGTGCGCGCACCATGGCGCGGCGCCGGGGCATCTTCGTGTTGCCACTGGAAACGGTGGGAGGCGGAACAGATCCGGGAATTGTGGAGGAAATCGGTCCCGAGCGCGTCATAATAGCAAAAGAGAAGCTTGGCGAAGTTCTGGCGTGTCTGGACGAGCTTGGCGGACGCACCAAGAGCATTTTCATTCTTTTCCGCCTGGAAGGGATGAAGCAAAAGGACATCGCAGCTTTGTACGGCATCGGACATTCCACGGTCGAAAAGCATGTGATGGCTGCCATGCTGCATCTCACAAAGCGGTTCGGACGCGGCCAATGAGCGACAATGTGTTGCCGCTTCCGTCTGATCCGCGGCTGACCCAGGCTGCCCGCTGGCGCATTCTGCTGACCGAAGCGGACGCGGAAACGTGCCCGGCCTTCGAGGCATGGCTGTCCGATCCGCAGAATCGCGCCGCCTGGGAGCAGGTGTGCGCGCCCTGGAATTTCCTCGCCGATGTGGCGCGCGAACCCGACTTGCTGGCGGCGCGCCAGGCCGCCCTGGGCGATGCCTTCCAGGCCTCCGAAATCGTGCGGCCCATGCGGCGGCTGCTGCGCGCCGCGGCCCTGCTGCTGGCGATCGGCCTGACCGTGGCGGGCGGCGCCTGGTGGGTGAATCTTCCCGACCAGTATCAGACCGCGCAGGGCGAGCGCCGCGTGGTGACGCTGAAGGATGGATCGCGCATTTCGCTGGATGCCAACAGCCTGGTGACGGTGCGGTATCTGAAAAATGCCCGCATGCTGGAATTGCGCCGGGGTCAGGCCCGCTTCGACGTGGCCCATGACAAGCAGCGGCCTTTCTCGGTGATTGCCGGCGACCAGAAGGTCGTGGCCACCGGCACGGCCTTCAACATCGACATGGCGGGCCCCAAGGTTCTGGTGACGCTCATCGAGGGGCGTGTCCTTGTCTATGGCCAGCGCGGCGAGAATGCCGAACTGGGCAAGGTCACCGCCACGCCGCAGATCGAACTGAAAGCGGGCGAACAGCTCGCGGTCGCCCCCGCCGTCCCGCCCATGGTGGTGCCGGTGAACATCCAGCGCGTCACGGCCTGGACCAGCGGCCAGATCATCTTCGAAAGCGAGCCGCTATCCTCGGTGGTGGAGCGGATGAACCGGTATGGGACCACCGGGATCGAAATCACCGATGCTGCAGTGGCGAACATGAAGATCAGCGGCGTCTTCAATGCCGGGGACGTGGCCGGCGCGGTGGATATCGTCACCCAGTATCTGCCGGTGCGGGCCGTGCCGCTGGAGGGCGGGCGTGTGCTGCTGGAGGCGCGCCCCGAGCCCAACCCCGCCCCGTGAAAATATTTATGCGGGATGGTGGAGGGTTTTCGAACGGGCGTCGTTCTCCTGATTAAGGGGCCGGCTCGATCCGGTCTTAACAAGAACATCGAGGGAGAATATCCGGTGAAGACTTCGCATCGCTGGTTGCTGCGCACCGTTTCGGCGGGAAGCCTGTGTCTCATGCTGGGCACGGCGGCCATGGCCCAGCCGCAGCAGACCTTTGCGTTCAACCTGCCACAGCAGTCGCTGTCTTCTTCCTTGCGCGAATATGCGCGCATTTCCGGCCGCCAGATCATCTTCACCGAGGATATCGTTGCCGGCCTGAACAGCCGCCCCCTGCAGGGCCAGTTGTCGGCCAATGACGCGCTGGGCCAGCTCCTGTCCGGCACCGGCCTGGTGGTGGAATATTCCTCGTCCGGCGCGGCCATGATCCGCCGCGAGCAGCGCGCTGCGGTGCAGCAATCCGATGCGGTCCTGCCGTCCGGCAGCGCCGTGGGTCTTGCCGGCGGGCCGGTCGAAACCGTCTCGGTCACGGGCAGCCGCATCATTTCCGATGCCGCCAATTCGCCCACGCCCCTGACCATCGTGACGACCCTGCAGTTGCAGGAAACCACCCCGACCAACATCCCCGACGGCCTCAACAAGCTGCCGGTGTTCCAGGGCAGCCAGCGACCGGGCTCGGCGGGCAATGGCGGCAGCTCCGCCGGCATCAACGTTCTGGCGCTGCGCAATTTCGGCGCACAGCGCACGCTGGTGCTGCTGGATGGCCATCGCCAGGCGCCGACCAACGCCAACGGCACGGTGGCGATCGATACGCTGCCCCAGATGCTTGTCAGCCGCGTGGACGTGGTGACCGGCGGCGCCTCGGCGGTGTATGGCTCCGACGCCGTGACCGGCGTGGTGAACTTCATCCTCGACAAGCGCTATGACGGCTTCAAGTTCAACATCAATTCCGGCATCTCGAATTATGGCGATTCCGCCAGCTACAAGGCCGAGTTGGCCGTCGGCACGCCGCTGTTCAACGGGCGGGGACATTTCCTGGCCTCGGTTGAATATCTCAATCGCGACGGTATCCCGCAGTCGGCCCGTCCCTATGGCAATGAATACTGGTCGCAGACCGGTGCTGGCACTGTCGCCAATCCCCGCGTCTTCACCAAGAACATCCGCAATGCCACGGCGTCGGAAGGCGGCCTGATCACCTGCACGGGTTGCAGCGTCAACCAGTATCACTTCATCGGCAACAATGTCGTTGCGCCCTTCGTGCACGGCACGCCCACCGGCACGGCCGGCGTGGAATCCGGCGGCGATGGCGGCTATGGCCCCTTCGGTACGGCGGTTACCCCGTATCGCAGCGCCACCGCCTTCGGCCGCTTCAGCTACATGCTGAATGATACGACCGAGTTCTATGCGCAGGCTTCTGCCGCGGAATCCTGGGCCACCGGCACATGGTATCCGACCAACATGATCACCGGCGCCAACCGGGCCAACACCTTCTATACCGACAACCCCTTCCTGTCGCCGGAACTGCAGGCCCGCCTCAATCCGACCAACACGCCCGGCAAGACCTTCCAGCTCGCCAAGTTCATCAACCAGTTCGGCCGTGAAGGTTCGCCCGGCACCATCAACGTCAACCGCTATCTGAGCGCGGCGACGGGCCTGAGCGGCGTGCTGGCCGACCGCTTCACCTGGGACCTTTATTACACCCATGGCGAAAGCCGGCAGAGCGTCACCAACTACCGCAATCCGAACAACCAGCGCTGGTATGCGGCGGAAGACGCGGTGCGCAATTCCGCCGGCAATATCGTCTGCTATGTCTCCACCACGATCTATGCCGACCGCTATCCGGGTTGTAAGCCGATGAACCCCTTCGGCACGACTTCGATGAGCCAGGAGAGCTACGACTACATCTCCGGCGATACGCAGTACATCATGACCAACATCATGGATGACGTGTCGGGCAGCATCTCCGGTGACCTCTTCGAACTGCCGGCCGGCATGCTCAAGGGCGCGCTTTCGGCTGAAATGCGCTGGCTGCAGTATGGCGTGCAGAGCAACGCCTCGCCACTCGACAAGGTGGACTGCACCGGCCTGCGCCTGTGCAGCACCGCCAACGCGCTGTGGCAGCAGGATACGGTCAGCGCCCTGGCGCCGGTCAGCAACAATGTGTGGGAAGTGGCGCTGGAACTTGGCGTGCCGCTGCTCAAGGATCTGCCGCTGATCCAGAGCCTCGATCTCAATGGCGGTGTGCGTTACACCGACTATTCGACCTCCGGCGCCGTTCAGACCTGGAAGGTCGGCCTGGACTATCACGTCACGGACGAGGTTCGTTTCCGCGCCACGACGTCGGTAGACATTCGTGCCCCCACGCTGAACGACCTTTTCTCGCCGGTGCAGAGCTCCATCACCTCCTTCACCGACCTGCTCACGGGCGCCTATGGCATCATTCCGGTCACCCGGCAGGGCAATCCCAACCTGAAGCCGGAAGTGGCGCGGACCTACACCGCCGGCATCGTGCTGACGCCGACCTGGATCGAGGGGTTGACCTTCTCGTATGACTATTATCGCATCGCCATCAAGAACGGCATCGGTGCGCTGACGGCTGCCAACAACGAGATCCAGCGTCTTTGCGTGAACTCTGGCGGCACATCGCCTTATTGCTCGCTCTATGCTCGTCCGTTCCCCTACAGCAACACGACCGCTGCCAACTATCCGACCGAGATCTTCAACCAGAGCCTGAACACGGCTTATCAGGGGATCGAAGGTTCGGATATCGAGGTGAATTACCGCCTCGACATGGCGAACGTGTCGCTGCCGGGCAACATGGACTTCCGCGTGCTGCTGAACATGCAGCCGGTGGATTCGTCGCAGCAGTTTGCCAACGCAGTTTTCACCACCGCGACCGTGCCGGGTTCCAACGTTTCGGCCACGATCAGCTACAGTCTCAATGACTGGCGCTTCAGCCTGCAGAACCGCTGGGTGTCCAGCTATCCGCTGGCCAACCGTCCGGATTATGTCGTAACGCCGGAACGGATCGGTGCGCAGAACTACACCGACTTCAGCCTGCAGCGCCGCTTTGCGATGGATGGCGCCAACTACACCGCCTATCTGTCGGTGCAGAACGTGCTCAATGCCCATACGCCGCTGGCCCCCGGTGGTTCGGGTTCGCCGGGCCTGACCTATCCGCTGGCGCAGAGGGGCGACCTGGTTGGCCGCTACTTCACCATCGGCCTGCGGGGCAATTTCTGATCTGAAACTTGTGCTGTATAAGATGTGGCGGGCCATCGTGCCCGCCACATTTTTTTGTATCCGGGGGATGAGATGCGCGAATGGCTTGTTGGTGCGATGCTGGCGGTGCTGCCGCTGTCTGCGGTGGCGCAGGCGCCGACCCGCATCACGGAAGAACCCTGGGGGGCGCTGGCCGATGGCCGGGCGATCACCCGCTACACCCTGACCAATGCCAGTGGCGCCAAAGCCAGCTTCATGCCGCTGGGCGCGGCGATCCTGTCGGTGGAGGCGCCCGACCGCGCCGGCAAGCTGGCGGATGTCGCTTTGGGCTATGACAAGGCCGCCGACTACAACACCGGCAATTCCCCGCAGTTCGGCCTGACCATCGGCCGCTACGCCAACCGCATCTCCAGCACCCGCATCACCATCGCTGGCGAGAGTTTCCAGCTTGCCGCGCCTGCAGGCCGCGGCGGCCAACCCGCAACCTCGGTCATGCATGGCGGCCCCGAAGGCTTCGGCGCCCGCCTGTGGACCGCATCGCGCGTCAATACCAAGGATGGCCCGGGCCTGCGCTTCACCCTGGTCAGCCCCGATGGCGACCAGGGCTTTCCGGGCCGTCTCACCGCCTCGGTCACCTATCACTGGACGGCCGACAACCGGCTGATCGTGGACTATGCCGCCACCACCACAAAGCCCACCGTGTTCAATCCCACCCAGCACAGCTATTTCAACCTGGCCGGCGCGGGCAATGGCGACATCCTGAACCAGACGCTGAAGATCAACGCCGATTTCTTCACCTTTGCCCTGCCCAACAATTCGCCCACCGGCGAGATTCGCAGCGTGAAGGGCACGCCCTTCGACTTCACGGCGGCCAAGCCCATCGGACGCGACATCGAGGCCGATGACGCGCAGATGAAGCAGAATCGCGGCTACAACCAGAACTTCGTCCTGCGCCGCGCTGCCGTGCGCAAAGAGGTGGTGGGGGCTGCGGTGCTGCACGATCCGGCCAGCGGCCGCACCATGACCGTCTCCACCAACGAGCCGGGCCTGTTCCTCTACACCGCCAACTTCATCAGCACCGACCGGGTGATGAAGGGCGGGGTGAAGTATCCGCTGCGCGCCGGCGTGGCGCTGGAGACCGGACATTTCCCCGATGCGCCCAACCAGACGCATTTCCCGCGCACCACGCTGATGCCGGGCGAGACCTTCAACAGCCGCACCGTCTTCGCCTTCACGGCGCAGTAGCGGCGAACGCAAAAAAAAGGGGCGGGTGCCTTGCGCGCCCGCCCCGTTTTCTTTCGTGCGAAGGACTTACTTCGCGCCGTTCGCCAGCTTGGCGGCGGCGGCACATTCCTGCATCACGGTGAAGTAACGCATCACCGTGTCGTTGCCGACGATGAAGGGATGGTTTTCACCGGCCTGGCGCGGCGCAGCGATCAGGCGGGCCTTGGTATAGGCGCCGTCATATTCGCTGTGGTTGGAGAGGATGACCTGGGCGTTGGCGGCGCGCGCCGCGTCCTGGATCTTCTTCTGCGAGGCGATGTACTCATCCCAGCGCGCGCCGTTGGTGCCGAAGGCGCCGGTCAGCGTGCCGCCGGAATAGGCCGCATTGATGGTCTGGCCGCCAGTCTTCACCGGGAAGATATAGGACAGCGTGCCATCGGTGTGGCCCGGCGTCAGCAGGATGTCCACCGTGGTGTCGCCCAGCGTCAGCTTGTGGCCGTTCGGACCCACCGAGATGCCCTTGGTGGGAATGCCACCGGCATAGGGCGTGGCGGCGTCCTTGCGGGCCAGCGTCATGTCCCAGTCCTTTTCGCCCATCACCACCTGCGCGCCCGAAAGCTTCTGCAGGTCGGCCGCGCCCTGGTCATGGTCGCCATGGGCATGGCTGATCAGGACATATTTGATGTCCTTGGGGTTCAGGCCCATCTTGGTCAGGCCATCGATGATTTCCGCCTGGGTCGTGTAGGCGAAGTTGGTGTCGATGATGATGATGCCTGCGCTGGTGGTCAGCGCCCAGGACGAGAACTGGCGCGAACCCAGCCAGTAGAGATTATCGAACACCTTGAAGGGCGGCGCATACC
>JAEZBK010000150.1 GCA_023427355.1 Pseudomonadota bacterium | reverse complement strand
GGCCTGGCGGGCGGCAAGCATGTGCGTCGTGATCTGGCTCTGGTTCGGATTCGGTGCCTGGGCGAGGGCGGTGGTGCCCAGCAGAAGCCCGCCGGCCAAGGTGGCCGTGATGATGGTAGAGCCTTTCATTGCTTTCTCCCTGATGTCTCTTGGCGTTTGTCTTGTCCGCTCAGCGTGCGGGCTGCTCGAAGGACAAATTCTTGCTGAAGAACGGTAACACAAAATCCTGAAAACGATATCCTAGATTGTTGGTGTGATCGCCCGGATAAATCTCAAAGCTGTTGGCTATGCTGTAGCTGTCGAGAATGTCATGCAGTTTTGCCGTATCGGTGCGCAATCCATCGGCATCGCCGACATCTATGGCAATGCCGCGATACTTGCGAAGATTTGCGACATATTGGTCCACGAAGGCGAGCGGCGCATTGGCTGCCCATTTCGCGAGCACGTCTGCTTCTTTGCCGCCAACGGGAAGATCCACGAACAAGGGCGGGTTCTTGGGGTTGGGCGACCAGGCAGACGCCGCCGCCAGGTTGGCGCGCAGGCCGAAGGGCAGTTTCTGGGCATCGGCGGCAGTCTTGATCCCCTCCAGCGGATCGTCTCCTGGCGTGGCGGCAGGCCCGCGCCCGCCCGGCGCGCCCGCGCCACGCGGCGACATGCAGCACGGGCTCATGATGTAAAGGCTGCCGAAGACGTCAGCATGCTTCATGCCGATGCGGCTGGCGCCATAGCCGCCCATGGAGTGGCCCACCAGTCCGCGCGCCTGCCGCACAGGAATGGTGCGGAAATTCGCATCCACCCAGGCCACCAGATCCTTGGCGATGAAATCTTCGAAGCCGCCGGTGGTGATGGAATTGGAATACATCGAACCATTGTGCAGCGTCTTGGAATCCGGCAGCACCACGATCATCTCGCGCGCGCCCTTGCCGAAGGCGCCTTCCACGGTCTGGGGTATATGGATCTCCTTCGACCATTGCTCCGCGCCGATGGAATAGCCATGCAGGGCATAGACGACGGGATAGCGCCGCTGGGGCGCGGTGGCATACGAGGGCGGCAGCACCACCAGCACGTCGCGCTCGGCGCTGTTGCCTTCCAGGTTTCCGGCCACTGCGGCCGAATGCATTTTCACAAGGCGTATCGTTACGGGCTTCGCACCTGCAACAACAGGCGGGCGGTTGGTGTTGGCCTGGGCGAGGGCGCTGCCGCCCATGGCCACAAGCCCCAGCAACGCCATCGCGGATATGGCAGCTCTCATGTCAGTCCCCCCTTGGTCAAAGAACGTTTGTGCGGGCGATATCCTCCGGAAGCATACACGTCTGGCGGCGCGGCGATGTTGTCTGCAACCGCGCGGCAAACGGTTGCCACGAACCATTCGCGCTCTTATGGTCTGCATCAAATAACAGAATTGCACCGGCAGCCAAAGGCGGGCGCACCCTGAAAGGATGCGCTGGCAATCAGAATGCTGACGGGCAGCGAGGGAGACATGTGATGATCTGGAACCGCCGCAATCTTCTGCAGGGTGTCGCCGCCATCGGCGCGGGCGGCCTGATGGGCAATCTCTGGTCGCCGCCCACCGCCGATGCGCTGGGCCTGCCGGCCGACAAGATCAAGGCGGTGCATTATTACGGCAACGCCGTGGATTCGGGCGGTCGCGGCGGCCAGCCCATGGTCAACCAGTCCACCAATGTCGTGGTGATCGAAACCGAATCCGGCCTGCGCGGCATCGGCGAGGGCGGCGAGCCCCGCACGATGGAGGAATGCGCGGCGATGATGATCGGGCTGGACCCGTTCCGCATCGACCTGCACTGGCAGCGCATGATGCGCGGCATGCACTACACGGCGGGCCGCGAGAAGCTGCATTCGCTGGGCGGCCTCGACCTGGCGCTGTGGGATTTGAAGGGCAAGGCGCTGGGCGTGCCGGTGTGGCAGCTCCTGGGCGGCAAGTCGCGCAATTATGTCGAGTGTTATTCCACCGCCTTCCCGCGTCCCTCGCAGACCGCGACCATCGAAGACACCGCGCGCGCCTGCCGCGAGGCGGGCTTCCGCGTCTATCGCCATGCCACCGATATCGGCGGCGGGCGCGTGGTGGATCGTTTCGCCCTGGTGCGCCGCATGTATAACGACTGCCTGCTGATGCAGAAGGGCGCGGGCGATGGCGGCTGGGCGCTGGACTTCCACACCCAGTTCGACACGGCTGATGCGATCCGCCTGTGCACCATGATCGAGGCGGCGGACCTGCAGCCTTATTTCATCGAGGACCTGGTCCGCAGCGAGAATATCGATACCTACAAGACCGTGCGCGAACGCACCCGCGTGCCGATCGCGATGGGCGAACAGCTTGGCTACAAGTGGGACATCAACCGCCTGATCCAGAACCAGTGGATTGACTATGTCCGCACCGCGCTGCCCAATGTCGGCGGCATCACCGAATACATGAAGATCATTGCGCTGGCCGAGACGCATTATGTCGGCATGATCCCGCATTTCACCAGCCCGATCGCCGAAGCCGCGCTGGTGCATTGCCTCACCGCCTGCTCGATCCCCGCATTGATGGAAATCCTGGGCAATGGCGGCCGCACCTGGCCGTATCTGCCCAAGGCCTACGACTTCAAGGATGGCAAGATGTGGCCCAATGAGCGTCCGGGCCTGGGCGTGGAGCTGGAGCCCAGCAAGCTGAAGAAGATCGGCGAATACAACGTCTATCGCGCCGGCATGCTGCTGAACACCCGGCCGGACGGCTCCTACACCCAGTGGTAGCGTTGCGTCCCGCTGCGGCGCAGGGCTGGACCATGCTGTTCCTGGCCTGGCTCGTGGCGCTTGCCGCCACGGCCGGGGCGCTGTTCGCGGGCGAGGTGATGGGCCAGGCGCCGTGCCTGCTGTGCTGGTACCAGCGTATCTTCATGTTCCCGCTGGCGCTGGTCCTGGGCATGGCCGCGCTGCGCGGTGATGGCGCGGCCTGGATGTATGGCATGGCGCTGGCGCTGCCCGGCGCGCTGGTCGCGGCCTATCATGGCTTGCTCTATGCCGGAATCCTGGCCGAGGCGATGCGGCCCTGCACCCGTGACGGACCGTCCTGCACCGATGCGGCGATGACCCTGATGGGGCTGCCATTGCCGTATCTGTCGTTCGCATCCTTCGCGGCGATCACGGTACTTCTGTTTCTTTCCAGGCGGAGCAACGCATGAACCGGCGCAATCTTGTCATCTTCACCGGCCTGGGCGCTGCGGCGCTGTTCGCGGGCGGCGCTTTCTATTATGCCCGCCAGTCGCGCCCGCCCGAACGCCCCGCCATTGCCTTGCGCGAAGGTCTGGGGCGCGTTCATTCGCCGGTGATCGGGCCGAAGGACGCGCCGGTGACGATCGTGGAGTTCTTCGATCCGGCCTGCGAATCCTGCCGCGCCTTCTATCCGGTCGTGAAGCAGATCATGGCCATGCATTCCGGCGATGTGCGCCTGGTCCTGCGCTATGCCGCCTTCCACCAGGGATCCGACGTGGCGGTCGGCATCATCGAGGCAGCGCGCAAGCAGGACAGGTTCGAGCGGGTCCTGGAAGCCCTGCTGGAGAAGCAGCCGGAATGGGCGTCGCATCATGCGCCCAACCTGGATGCCGCCTGGGCGATCGCCGCCGGGGCCGGGCTGGATGTCACCCGCGCGCGGCAGGACATTGTTCCGGCCGAGCTGGCGAAGATCCTGGAGCAGGACATGGAAGACATCCGAACCCTGCAGGTGACCGGAACCCCGACCTTCTTCGTCAACGGCAAGTCTCCCGACAGCTTCGGTCCGGAACCGCTTCTGCAGCTGGTGCAGAGCGAGGTTGCCGCCGCGCGATAGGGCGCCGCTCCCATCGCGTTCGCCAAGCCGCGTCAGGAAGGCTATACCGGATTCCAGGGGTCGCGGGGCGCGCAGCGGCACGTTGGAGCTTTGGCAATAGGCTTGCGATTTCAAGGTATTGGTTCATCCCTGGGCAGGGCCGTGCTGGCGCTGTCGCTGCTGGTGGCCGCCCCCGCGCGGGCGGCCGACCCGCAAGGCTATGCCGTCAGCCTGACGGGCGTGACCGGCGAGATCGCCGCGGTGATGCGCGAATCCTCGCAGCTTTTCCTGCTGCGCGAGGCCGGCCCCCTGCCGCCTTTCGCGCTGGTGATGCGCGCGCGCGAGGATGTGCCGCGCCTGCGCACCGTGCTGGACAGTTTCGGCTATTACCAGGGCGCGGTGGCGCTGACCGTGGCAGGGCTGAATCCCGAAGACCCCGACTTGCCCGCGCGTCTGGAAGACATGCCCGCCGCCACCGAGGCGCCGGTCGCCATCGCCATCACGCTGGGCCCGCTCTATCGGCTGAACCGCATCACCCTGGAGGGGATCGAACCCGCCGATCATCTGGGCGCGCTGGGCGTGGCCAAGGGCGACCCCGCTGCCGCCGCGCCGGTGCTGGATGGGGCGCTGCGCCTGCAAGGCGCGCTGCAGGACCGGGGTCATGCCCTGGCGCGGGTGGATGCGCCCGAAGCCTGGGCGGATGACGAGGCCCATACGCTCGACCTTATATATAAAGTCGCGGCGGGACCGCAGGTGGCGCTGGGCGACATCCGCGTCAGCGGCCTGTCGCGGGTGCGCGAAAACTTTGTCCGCGGCGCGCTGACCGTGAAGCCGGGCGAGCCCTACCGGCCCCAGCGCATAGAAGAAGCGCGGCGCACCCTGGCGGGGCTGGGCGTGTTTTCCGGCGTCAGCGTGCGCGCCGACGACAGCCTGGCGCCCGATGGCCGCCTGCCGCTGACCTTCGAGGTGACCGAGCGTCCGCGCCGCGCCGTCGCCTTTGCGGGCAGCTATTCCACCGACCTGGGCGTGACGCTGTCGGCAAGCTGGTCGCATCGCAACCTGTTCGGCAATGCCGAGCAGCTCAATCTCAGCGCGGCGGGATCGGGCCTGGGCAATGCCAGCGCCGGGCTGGGTTACAATCTGCGTGCACAATATGTGGAGCCGTTCTTCCGGCACCCCGACCAGGTGCTGGATGTCAGCCTGACGGCGGTGAAGCAGCAGCTCGATACCTATGACCAGACGGCGCAAACGCTGACCGCGCTGGTGCGGCGCAAATTTTCCACCCTTTGGTCGGCATCGGCGGGCGCATCCTTTGCCTACAATTTCGTGGAGCAGCAGGGCGCGTCGCAACTCTACAAGCTGTTCAGCCTGCCCCTGGGCGGCGCCTATGACAGCACCGGTATCGCCGATGCCATCCGCGACCCGCTGACCGGCCTGCGTGCGCAGCTGTCGCTGACGCCCACCTATGCCTTTGGCGGCGGCGATTTCTTCTATGGCGTGACGCAATTGTCGGCCTCCACCTATGTGGACCTGTTCGACGATGGCCGCTCGGTGCTGGCCTTTCGCGGGCTGGCGGGGCGCGCCTTCGGCGTATCCAGCCTGTCCTTGCCGCCTGACCAGCGGCTCTATGTCGGCGGCAGCGGCACGGTGCGCGGCTATGCCTATCAGTCGCTGGGATCGCAATTTCCAGACGGCACACCCGCAGGCGGCACCGCTGCGGCCGCGCTCACCGCGGAATGGCGGCAGCGCATTTTCGGGGACTGGGGCGGGGCGGTGTTCGTCGATGCCGGGCAGGGCGGCGACGAATTCTTCGATGGCCGTCTTTATATCGGCGCGGGTGCGGGCGTCCGCTATTACACGCCCATCGGCGCCATCCGCGCCGACATCGCCGTGCCGCTGGTGGCGCGCCCAGGTGCCGGGGCCTTCCAGATTTATATCGGCCTGGGGCAGGCATTCTGATGCGCGCCAAACCCATCCTGTTCGGTGTTGGCGGCGCGTTGGGCGCGCTCTTGCTGTTCGCCGCCTTCCTTCTTTTCACGTCTCCCGGCGTGTCGCTGTTGGCCCGCATGGCCGCCTCCCTGTCTGGCGGACTGGTGCGGCTGGAGGGCGTGACGGGCGGCAGCATCAACAATCTCTCCGCCGCGCGGGTCGAGATCGCCGATGCCGATGGTGTCTGGCTGCGCGTGGACGAGGTTTCGCTGCGCTGGAATGTCTTTGCGCTCCTGGCCGACCGGGTGACGGTCCACCAGGCACGCGCCGCCCGCGTGACCGTGCTGCGCCGTCCCGTGCCATCGCAAAGCCAAAGCGGTCCTGGCCCGCAGATCAACGTGGCGCAGATCGATCTGCCCAGCATCGCCTTGATGGAGCCCGTGATCGGGCAAGCCGTCACGCTGTCGGCGGCGGGATCGCTGCGCTATCTCAGCCTGGACGATTTTGCGGGCGATTTCGCCGTCCGCCGCCGGGGCAATGCCGATGAATACCGCCTGGCGGGCGGTGTGTCCGATGCCGCCGCGCATGGCAGCGCCGTCATCCGCGAAGGTGAAGACGGCATACTGGGCCGCCTGATCGGGCTTCCCGGCCTGGGGCCCGTCAATCTCGCCCTCAGCGCCGATGGTCCGCGCGGCGCGAACCGGCTTTCGCTGCAGGTCTCTGCCGGGGCGCTTGCTGCCAGTGGCGGCGGCCTTCTGCGGCTGCCGCAACAGGAAGCCGAACTGGACCTGCGCCTGTCATCGGGCGCGATGGATCTGCGCGAGGATCTGGGCTGGAGCAGCCTGTCGGGCGAGGCGCGCCTGCGCGGCCGCTTCACCGCTCCCCTGCTGATGGCGCGGCTGCAACTGACGCAAGGCCGCATGGCGGGGCTTTCGGCGCGATCCGTCACGCTGGCGCTGGATGGAGATGGCGGCAAGGCGCGCATGACCGGCACCGTGGAAGGCCTGGTGCTGCCTGGCGCCCATCCCGCCATTTTCGCCGCCACGCCCTGGACCATGGAAGCCAATGCCGATCTGGCGGCGCCGGCGGGTCCGGTGCAGTTTGCCGCCACGCACCGCCTCATGCGCCTGTCGGGCGAAGCGCGCACGCGCGGCGGCCTTGCCGTGGACGCGGCGCTGGCCGTGCCATCGCTGGCGCCGTTCGCGGCGTTGGAAAATGTGGCGATGGACGGCAGCGCCACGCTGAAGGTGACGCTGCGCCAGACCGGCGCGCGCATGGCGCTTTCGGCCACAGCCGCCGCCGACACGCGGGGCACGGCGTTGGCGGCCCGTCTTCTGGGGCGCAACGCCGCCCTGACGCTGAGGGCGCAGATCGAAGGCGCCGATATAATGTCTTCGCAGGCCCGCGTGACGGGCGCGGCGCTGGCGGCCGATTTCGGCGGCACGCTGCGCCAGGGCGAACTGGATTACCGCCTTTCGCTGGATGTGCGCGATGTCTCGCGCGTGGCGGCACCCCTGATGGGCGCGGTGTCGCTGAACGGCACGGCGCGCGGCCCGGTGGGCGACATTGCGCTGTCGGCAAATGGCTCCGCCGCGCTGGCGACCGAAGGCTTCGCGCGCCAGCGTGTGGCGATACGGCTGGCGGCGCGCGGATTGCCGGCATTGCGTGACGGCAGCCTGGTTCTGGATGGCCG
>JAEZBK010000115.1 GCA_023427355.1 Pseudomonadota bacterium | reverse complement strand
GGCCTGGCTTGGGCGCCCAAAAAACGGGCGGGATGGCCGCAGCAAGGGCGTTCAGACCCCAAAAATCCAAAAAAGACTGACTTTTCAGTCGGTTCCCGTTGACGCTCGGCCCCGCCTCTGACAGTTTAGGCCCAGAGGCCGGGGTTCACCCGGTGTGGGGCTTCGATGATCAAATCCGAACTGGTCGCGCGTCTTACCGCTCGCTATCCGCATCTCTATCATCGGGATGTGGAGCGGATCGTCACCACCGTGCTGGATTCCATCAGCAAGGCGCTGGCCGATGGCCACCGCGTCGAACTGCGCGGCTTCGGCGCCTTTTCGGTCAAGACCCGTCCCAGCCGCATGGGCCGCAATCCCCGCACCGGCGAGCCGGTTTCGGTCGGCCAGAAGCGTGCGCCTTTCTTCCGCACCGGCAAGGAACTGCGCGAACGTCTCAATGGCGGAAAATCCGACGGACAGGACTGATCCTGCCGTGATACGGGTTCCTGCATGAGCCCCAATCCCATCTACGTCGCCCTCGACACGCCCGATCTTGATGCCGCGCTGGCCCTGGCCGCCGCTGCCGCGCCCCATGTGGGTGGCCTGAAACTCGGCAAGGAGTTCCTCGCCGCCAACGGCCCGGAGGCGCTGGCCCGCTTCAAGCGGTTTGGCCTGCCGCTGTTCGCCGACACCAAGTTCCACGACATTCCCAACACCGTGGCCGGCGCGGTGCGCGCCACCGCCCGGCTGGGCGTCCATATCGTCAACGTCCATGCCGCCGGCGGGGAAGCCATGATGAAGGCGGCGCGCGACGCCGCCAGGGAGGTGGATGCCAACACGAAGGTCATCGCCGTCACGGTGCTGACCAGCATGAGCGACGCCGACCTTGTCGCCGTGGGGCAGGCGACGCCCGCGCGCGATCAGGTGCTGCGGCTGGCGGCGCTGACGCGGGCCTGCGGGCTGGATGGCGTGGTCTGTTCGGCGCATGAAATCGCCCCCATCCGCGCCGAACTGGGCGACGACTTCCTGCTGGTGGTGCCCGGCATCCGGCCTGCCGGCAGCGCGCTGGGCGACCAGACCCGCGTCATGGGCCCCCGGGAAGCGCGCGACGCCGGGGCCTCGATCCTGGTGATCGGCCGTCCCATTACGGGCGTATCTGATCCTGCCCAGGCCGCCCGGGCGATTGTAGAAAGCCTATAAGACTGAACGGTTTAGACCGGTTTGCTTGATTTTGGGGGGCTTCGGCCCCATACACCCCCACCATGACGGTTGCCGTGAAAATCTGTGGCCTGACCAGCGCCGAGGCGGTGCAAGCCTCCGTACGCGCGGGCGCCCAGTTTGGCGGCCTGGTCTTCCATCCTGCCAGCCCGCGCAATTTGGCGCTGGACCAGGCGCGGGCCTTGTCGGCGCAGATGGCGGGCACGCTGAAGCGTGTTGCCCTGGTGGCCGACCGCAATGACGCCGATCTCGCCGCGATCATCGCCGCCGCATCGCCCGACTACCTGCAGCTTCATGGTCATGAGAGCGTCGCCCGCACCGCGGAAATCCGCGCCCGCTTCGCCCTGCCTGTCATCAAGGCGTTGCCGGTGGCGCTGGCCGATGACCTGAAGGCGGCCAACGATTATGCGCCCGTCGCCGACTTCTTCCTGTTCGACGCCAAGCCGCCGAAGAATGCTGCGCGGGCAGGGGGGCATGGCGCCGCCTTCGATTGGACGCTTCTTGCAGGCCGCAGCTTTCCAAAGCCGTGGTTCCTGGCGGGCGGCCTGGATCCTGAAAATGTCGCCCGCGCCATCACGGCATCGGGCGCGGCGATGGTGGACGTGTCCTCCGGCGTCGAAAGCGCGCCCGGCGTGAAAAGCGCCGAGCGTATCAACCAGTTCATCGCCGCCACGCGGCAGACGGTGCAGGCATGACTCTCTTGAACTCCCTCCGCAGCGGTCCCGATGCGGCCGGCCATTTCGGCGCCTATGGCGGCCGCTATGTCGCCGAGACCCTGATGCCGCTGATTTTGGAACTGGAGCAGGCCTATGCCGACTCCAAGGCCGATCCCGCCTTCCAGGCCGAGCTGGATGGCCTGCTCAAGCATTATGTTGGCCGCGAAAGCCCGCTTTATTTCGCCGAGCGCCTCACCGCCCATTTCGGCGGCGCGAAAATCTATCTCAAGCGCGAAGACCTCAACCACACCGGCGCGCACAAGATCAACAACTGCCTGGGCCAGATCCTGCTGGCCCGCCGCATGGGCAAGACGCGCATCATCGCCGAAACCGGCGCGGGGCAGCATGGCGTCGCCACGGCCACCGTCGCGGCGCGCTTCGGCTATCCCTGCACCGTCTACATGGGCGAACTGGACACCGAGCGGCAGAAGCCCAACGTGTTCCGGATGAAGCTGCTGGGCGCCGAGGTAAAACCCGTCACTTCGGGCTCCAGGACGTTGAAGGATGCGATGAACGAGGCGTTGCGCGACTGGGTCGCCAATGTCCACGACACTTTCTACATCATCGGTTCGGCGGCAGGTCCGCATCCCTATCCGCAGATCGTGCGCGATTTCCAGACCGTGATCGGCCGCGAGACCCGCGCCCAGATGCTCGAGCGCGAAGGGCGTCTGCCCGATCTGGTCGTGGCCTGTGTCGGCGGCGGCTCCAACGCCATCGGCATGTTCCATCCCTTCCTCGATGACAGCAATGTGGAAATCCACGGCGTCGAGGCTGCTGGCGATGGCGTGGACACGCCCCGCCATGCCGCCACCCTCTCCAAGGGTTCGCCCGGCGTTCTGCATGGCGCGCGCTCCTATCTTTTGCAGAACAGCGACGGCCAGATTGACGAGGCGCATTCCATTTCCGCCGGACTGGACTATCCCGGCGTCGGTCCCGAACATAGCTGGCTGAAGGACAATGGCCGGGTCGCGTACCATTCCGTCACCGACCGCGAGGCGCTGGAAGCCTTCCAGTTGCTCTCCAAGCTCGAAGGCATCATTCCGGCGCTGGAATCCGCCCACGCCATCGCCAGCGCGGAAAAGGTTGCCCCCACGATGGACGCGGACCAGATCATCGTCGTCAATCTCTCTGGACGGGGCGACAAGGACATCTTCACCGTCGCCGACGCGCTGGGAGTGGAGTTGTGATGCCCTTCCGCGCACTCCGTGCTCCTGCGAAGGCAGGAGCCCAGTCCCGCCGTCCGAGCTGGATTCCTGCCTGCGCAGGAACACGCCCGCCCACGGATTACTGATGACTGACCGCCTCGCCACCCGCTTCGCCGCCTGCAAGGAAGCAGGGCGCGCCGCCCTCGTCACCTTCGTGACCGCGGGCGACCCGACCGTTACTGCTACTCCGGCGATTCTCGACGCCCTTGTTGCTGGCGGCGCCGACATCATCGAACTCGGCATGCCCTTCACCGATCCGATGGCGGAC
>JAEZBK010000271.1 GCA_023427355.1 Pseudomonadota bacterium | reverse complement strand
CTTCGGCAAGGAGCCCCACAAGGGCGTCAACCCCGATGAAGTCGTGGCCATGGGCGCCGCCATCCAGGCCGGCGTGCTGCAGGGCGACGTCAAGGACGTGCTGCTGCTCGACGTGACGCCGCTGTCGCTGGGCATCGAGACGCTGGGTGGCGTGTTCACCCGCCTGATCGACCGCAACACCACGATCCCGACCAAGAAGTCCCAGGTGTTCTCGACCGCCGACGACAACCAGACGGCGGTGACCATCCGGGTCTTCCAGGGCGAGCGCGAGATGGCGGCCGACAACAAGTCGCTGGGCCGCTTCGACCTGCAGGGCATTCCGCCCGCGCCGCGCGGCGTGCCGCAGATCGAAGTCACCTTCGACATCGATGCCAACGGCATCGTGTCGGTGACGGCCAAGGACAAGGCCACCGGCAAGGAGCAGCAGATCCGCATCCAGGCTTCGGGCGGCCTGTCGGACGCCGACATCGAGAAGATGGTCAAGGACGCCGAAGCCAACAAGGCCGAGGACGAGAAGCGCAAGGCGCTGGTCGAAGCCCGCAACCAGGGCGACGCGCTGGTCCATTCCACCGAGAAGGCCATGTCGGAGCATGGCGACAAGGTCGGCCCCGAGGAGAAGACCGCCATCGAAGCCGCGCTGCTGGCGCTGAAGGACGCGCTGAAGGGCGACGATGTCGAAGGCATCAAGGAGAAGACCAACACCCTGGCCCAGGCTTCGATGAAGCTGGGCGAGGCGATGTACAAGGCGCAGCAGTCCGAAGGCGCGGCCGCCGATGCCCAGGCCGATGGCGCCAAGCCGGCGGAAGACAATGTCGTTGACGCCGACTTCGAGGAAGTGGACGACAACAAGAAGTAAGTCTTATCGGCCCTCGCGCAGCTTGCGCGGGGGCCGTTTGTTTTTAAGGTTGAGCAGAGTCCCGGGGCATGTCGAGCAAGCGTTGTTATTACGAGACCCTGGAAGTGACGAAAGGCGCGGACGGCAACGTCCTGAAATCCGCCTATCGCAAGTTGGCGATGCAGTTCCATCCGGACAAGAATCCGGGCGACGCCGCCGCCGAAGGCCGCTTCAAGGAAATCAACGAGGCCTATGACGTCCTGAAGGACGACCAGAAGCGCGCGGCCTATGACCGCTTCGGCCACGCCGCCTTCGAGGGCGGCATGGGCGGGGCGCGCGGCGGCAACCCGTTCGGCGACATGGCTGGCAGCTTCGGCGATGTCTTCGAGGATATTTTCAGCCAGATGATGGGCGGCGGGCGCGGCGGCAAGCGCAGCAATCGCGGCCAGGATCTGCGCTATGACCTGGCGATCACGCTGGAAGAGGCTTTCACCGGACGCGCCGCCGAGATCAAGGTACCCACCCAGGTGGCGTGCGAGCCGTGCGGCGGATCGGGCGCGGAGCCCGGGCATGCGCCGGAGACCTGCCCGACCTGCCAGGGCCATGGCCGCGTGCGCGCCACGCAGGGCTTCTTCACGGTGGAGCGCACCTGCGGCCCCTGCCGCGGCACCGGCAAGATCATTCGCCATCCCTGTTCGGCCTGCCGCGGCGCGGGGCTTGTGCACAAGGAACGCACCTTGTCGGTGGACATTCCGCCGGGGGTGGAGGAAGGCACGCGCATCCGCCTGTCGGGCGAGGGCGCGGCCGGCGCGGGCGGTGGCCCCAATGGCGACCTGTATATTTTCCTGGGCCTGAAGGAGCATCCCATCTTCCAGCGCGACGGCCATGACCTGCATTGCCGCGCCCCGGTGAGTTTCGTGACGGCGGCGCTGGGCGGGGCGATCGAGGTGCCGACCCTGGACGGCGGCCGCGCCAAGGTGGCCATCCCCGAAGGCACCCAGCCGGGGCGACAGTTCCGCCTGCGGGCCAAGGGCATGCCGGTGCTGCGCTCGTCCCAGCGCGGCGACCTGTATGTCGAGATCGCGGTGGAAACCCCGGTCAAGCTGACGAAGCGGCAGAAGGAATTGCTGCGGGAGTTCGAGGGCGAGAGCAAGACCGGCTGCCAGCCCGAAGCCGAAGGTTTCATGGCCCGGCTGAAAGAGTTCTGGAAAGGCGACTGCTGATCGGTAAAGTCCTGCCCGAGCGGGACAAACGCCATAGCCGGAACCTTCATGACCGACACCACCCTCCAGGACAATCTGCGCTTCTTCCGGGCGCTGCTGGCCCGCCCCCGCAAGGTGGGCGCGTTTGCCCCGTCGGGCCCCCACCTGGCCCGGGCCATGGCCGCGCAGATCGCAGTCGAAGGCCCGGTGCTGGAGCTGGGACCGGGCAGCGGCAGCCTGACGGTGGGCATCCTGGAACGGGTGCCGGCGCACCAGCTGACCTGCATCGAATATGACAATGACCTGTGCCAGTTGCTGAAGACGCGCTTTCATGGCGCGAACATCATCCATGGCGACGCCTTCAACCTGGAACACACGCTGGGCCATGCCGAGCCGTTCGCGGCGCTCATCTCGGGCCTGCCGCTGCTGAACTTTCCCATGGCGGATCGCCAGCGGCTGATGGAAACGGCCATGGCGCGCCTGTTGCCCGGCGGCACCTTTGTTCAGTTCTCCTATGGCCTGAAGCCGTCGGTGCCCGCGCCGGCCGGATGCAGCGTGACCCGCGCCGCGATGGTGTGGGCCAATGTCCCGCCCGCGCGGGTGTGGGTCTATCGCAAGGCAGCCTGATCCGGTTTTGCTGCAGAAAATGCTGCAGCATGGGGTGCAGCATCACGGTTTATGCTACACCCCATGCTGCGCGGTAAGTTGATGTTTCCAAAAGAAAAAGCCCGGCGTCGCCGCCGGGCTTTCTGCGTTTAGGGG
>JAEZBK010000215.1 GCA_023427355.1 Pseudomonadota bacterium | reverse complement strand
GTTCGGCATTGCCCGTGAATGTGGCCTCGGTTTCATCCGGCTCTGGCAATCCCAGATCCCCCGCACCGATGGGCTCGATACCATGCGGCCCCAGCAACGCCTTGATCTCGCGCACCTTGCCGGAATTGTGGCTGGCGACGACGAGCTGGGCTCCGCGCGGCAGCTTCATCCGGCCAGCGCCGCTTTTTGCAGCGCGACCAGTTCGCCGATCCCCTTGCGCGCCAGGCGCATCAGATGACCCAGTTCATCCTCGCTGAACGGCGCACCTTCCGCCGTGCCCTGCAGCTCGACGATCCCACCCGATCCGGTCAGCACGAAATTCGCGTCGGTCTCGGCCTTGGAATCCTCGTCATAATCCAGGTCCAGAACGGGCACGCCATTGGAGATCCCGCACGACACCGCCGCCACATGGTCGCGGATCACGGGCGCCGTCACCATGCCGACCTTCTTCATGAAAGCCACGCATTGGGCCAGTGCCACGAAGCCCCCGGTGATCGCCGCGGTGCGGGTGCCGCCATCGGCCTGCAGCACGTCACAGTCAATCACGATCTGGCGTTCGCCAATGGCCGTCAGGTCGCAGACCGCACGCAGGGATCGACCCACCAGCCGCTGAATTTCCTGGGTGCGCCCCGATTGTTTTCCGGCCGCAGCCTCACGGCGCATGCGGTCATGGGTCGAACGGGGCAGCATGCCGTATTCCGCCGTGACCCAGCCCTTGCCGGTGCCCTTGAGAAAGGGCGGGGCCTTTTCCTCCAGGCTGGCGGTCACCAGCACATGGGTGTCGCCGAATTTTACCAGGCAGGATCCTTCGGCATGGCGGGCGAAGCCGGGGGTCAGGCTGACGGCCCGCATCTGGTCGGCGGCACGATTTGAGGGGCGCATGGGGTCGGCCTATGGTTGAAGTCGCAAAAGTCAGGCGTTACCTACCGGCGGGCCGCGCGCGACGCAACCGGCAGGTGTTGGCTTAACTTATGTGAATAATTTCAAGGGCTTGGATTTGGATTTCGTCTCCTCCGCATCTGTGCTTGGCGAGCGCCCCCGCGAGGTCTTCCGCCACCTGGTGGAAGCCTTCCTGGCCAGCGGGGAGCCTGTGGGCAGCCGCACCCTGTCCCAGCGCCTGCCCCTGTCCCTGTCTCCAGCTTCCATCCGCAACGTCATGGCCGATCTGGAAGCCATGGGCCTGCTCTACGCACCACACACCAGCGCGGGCCGCGCGCCGACCGAACGGGGCCTGCGCCTGTTCGTGGACGGCATGCTGGAGATCGGTGACCTTGCCAGCGATGAGCGCCAGCA
Organism: Pseudomonadota bacterium; assembly: GCA_023427355.1. GTDB lineage: Bacteria > Pseudomonadota > Alphaproteobacteria > Micropepsales > Micropepsaceae > Rhizomicrobium. The sequence continues at coordinate 2,943 of JAEZBK010000215.1, read as the reverse complement.
GATCGAGGCCCGCATGACCGCCAGCGGGCGGCGGCTGGAGGATGTGCTGACCCAGGCGACACAGGCGCTGTCCGGGCTTTCGCGCTGTGCCGGCCTGGTGGTGACGGCCAAGCAGGACAGCGCGCTCAAACATGTGGAATTCGTCGCCGTGGCGCCGGGCAAGGCGCTTGTGGTGATGGTGTTCGAGGATGGCCAGGTCGAAAACCGGCTGATTGACACCCCTTCCGGCCTGCCTGTCTCGGCCCTCTGGGAAGCCAGCAACTATCTGGGCGCGCGCCTGCGTGGCCGCACCCTGGACGATGCGCGCGCCGAAGTCCTGGCGGAACTGGAAAGCGAACGCGCGGTGCTGGACGCCCTTACCGCAAAGATCGTCGCCGAGGGCCTGGCCACCATCAGCCAGCCATCGGGCACCAGCGCCGAGGAAAAAACCCTGATCGTGCGCGGCACCGCCAACCTGCTGGAAAGCGTGGAAGGCCGCGCCGATATCGAACGGGTGCGCCACCTGTTTGACGATATCGAGCGCAAGAACGACCTGATCCGCCTGCTGGAACTGGCCAAGGAGGGCGATGGCGTGCGCATCTTCATAGGTTCGGAAAACCGCCTTTTCTCGCTGTCCGGCTCTTCCATCGTAGCGGCCCCCTACGCCAACGCGGCGGGCCAGATCGTGGGCGTCATCGGCGTTCTGGGGCCGACGCGGCTGAACTACGGCCGCATCATCCCCATGGTGGACCATACGGCGAAAGTCATTGGACGATTGTTAGGTTAGGGATTAAGGAAGCCCGTCATGAACGATACCGAAGAACAGACCCAACTGCCCGATTCCGAAAACCCCCATGCGGCGGAGTTCGCCGTGCTGGATGCCCTGCAGAAGGAAAATGCGGAACTGAAGGACCAGCGGCTGCGTGCCCTGGCCGAGGTGGAGAATGTCCGCCGCATCGCCCAGCGCGACAAGGCAGAAGCCCAGGCCTATGCGGTGACCAAATTCGCCCGCGACATGCTGGGCATCGCCGACAATTTCGCCCGCGCACTGGCCGCCGTGCCGGCGGAAGCACGCGCCGCCGCCGATCCGGCGATCGCGGCCGTTCTGGATGGAGTCGAGGCCACGGAGCGCCAGCTTATCTCCACCCTGGAACAGCATGGCGTCAAACAGGTGGATACACAGGACGGCAAGTTTGATCCCAACCTGCACCAGGCCATCGCCGAGGTGCCGGGTAACGGCAAGCCGGCCGGGACCATCGTGGACGTGGTGCAGACGGGATACACAATCAGCGGGCGCCTGCTGCGCCCGGCCATGGTGACCGTGGCGCGCAAGGGCGATGCGCCCGCGGGCATTGACACCAAGGCCTAGTCAAAAGAGGGGCGTCATGTCCGAACTCAAGCTTGTCGTCGCCGGCGCATCCGGCCGCATGGGCCGCACCCTGATCCGCGAGATCGCGCAGGGCTCCGGCATCACGCTGTGCGGCGCGCTCGAGATGGAAGGCCATCCCAATCTGGGCATGGATTCCGGCACCCTGTCCGGCATGCAGCCCAATGGCATCATGCTGACCGCAGATCCCCTGCCGGTCCTGGCGGGCGCACAGGGCATCGTGGATTTCACCACGCCCATGGTGTCGCTGATGCTCGCCGACATCGCCGCCCAGGCGCGCATTGTCCATGTCATCGGCACCACGGGCTTCGACCAGAAGGGCGAAGACCGCATCAAGGCCGCCGCCCGCCATGCCGTGATCGTGAAAAGCGGCAATATGAGCATGGGCGTGAACCTGCTGGCGGCGCTGGTGGAGCGCGCGGCCCGCTCGCTGCCGAACTACGACATCGAAGTGCTGGAAATGCACCATCGCAACAAGGTGGATGCGCCGTCCGGCACCGCGCTGCTCCTGGGCCATGCCGCCGCCAAGGGCCGCGACACCAGCCTGGAGAAGCACTGGGTCAAGTCGCGCGACGGCCATACCGGTGCGCGTGAGGACGGCACCATCGGCTTCGCCACCCTGCGCGGCGGCACCGTGGTCGGCGAACATTCGGTGATTTTCGCGGGCATGGGCGAACGCATCACGCTCTCCCATTCGGCCGAAGACCGCACCATCTTCGCACATGGCGCACTGAACGCCGCCCGCTGGGGCCATGGCCAGAAGCCTGGTCTTTATGCCATGACGGATGTTCTTGGACTCTGATGCCAAGGGCTTTTTCCAAAGCCGAGGCGGAAGACTTCTTCGCGCGGCTGAAGAAGCAGAATCCCGAACCGAAAACCGAACTCGAATACACCAATCCCTACACATTGCTGGTGGCGGTGGCGCTGTCGGCACAGGCCACCGACAAGGGCGTCAACAAGGCCACCAGGGCGCTGTTCGCCCAGGTCAGTGCACCCGGGCAGATGCTGGCGCTGGGCGAAGAAGGCCTGATCGGCCACATCAAGACCATCGGACTTTATAGGGGCAAGGCGAAGAACGTCATCGCGGCTGCGAGAATTCTGGTCGAGAAACATGATGGCCAGGTGCCACGCGACCGCGAGGCGCTGCAGGAACTGCCGGGTGTTGGCCGCAAGACCGCCAATGTGGTGCTGAACACCGCCTTTGGCGAAAAGACGATGGCGGTGGATACGCACATCTTCCGCGTCTCCAATCGCACCGGGCTGGCGCCAGGCAAAGATGTTCTGGCGGTTGAAAAGGCGCTGGAAAAAATCGTTCCCGACGCCTACGCACTGCATGCGCATCACTGGCTTATCTTGCACGGACGCTATACCTGCATTGCGCGCAAACCACTTTGCCCGGCTTGCGTGGTGCGTGATCTGTGCCGCTTCAAGGACAAGACGAAGGAACCGCCGCCGCAAAAGCCCAGGGCTGCGCGACTGCCGAAACTCAAGTCGTCGGGTTCACGGCCGCCGCGCGCAGCGCGTTGAGACAGAGCGGATCGGCCGCGCTGCCGGTCCCCGCTGGCAGGGTCTCGACA
>JAEZBK010000187.1 GCA_023427355.1 Pseudomonadota bacterium | reverse complement strand
GTGGAGCGCTTCGGCCGTTTCACCACCGTGCTCAAGCCGGGCCTCAACCTGATCGTGCCCTTCGTGGACCGGATCGGCCGCAAGCTCTCCATGATGGAAGAGGTGCTGGAAATCCCCAGCCAAGTCGTCATCACCCGCGACAACGCCACCGTCACCGCCGACGCCATCGCCTTCTTCCAGGTGGTGGACGCCGCCAAGGCCGCCTATGAGGTCGGCAACCTCGAGGCGGGCATCACCAATCTCTGCCTGACCAATGCGCGTACCGTGATCGGCGCCATGGATCTGGACGAAGTCCTCTCCAAGCGCGACGAGATCAACCAGCGCCTGCTGTCGGTGGTGGACCAGGCCACCCATCCCTGGGGCGTGAAAGTCACCCGCATCGAGATCAAGGATCTGTCACCGCCGGTGGACATCACCGAGGCGATGGCCCGCCAGATGAAGGCCGAACGCTATCGCCGCGCCGAAGTCACCCAGGCCGATGGCGAGAAGCAGGGCGCGATCCTGCGCGCCGAAGGCGCCAAGCAGTCGGCCATCCTGCAGGCCGAAGGCCGCAAGGAAGCCGCCTACCGCGATGCCGAGGCGCGCGAGCGCCTGGCCGAGGCCGAGGCGAAGGCGACCGAGATGGTCTCCAACGCCATCGAGGAAGGCAATGTGAACGCGCTCAATTACTTCCTGGGCCAGAAATATGTCGATGCCTTCGCGCAGCTTGCCACCGCGCCCAACCAGAAATTCGTGGTCGTGCCGATGGAATCGGCGGGCCTGCTGGGCTCCATCGCCGGCATTGCCGAAATGACCAAGGATGCGGTGGCCCAGCAGGTGAACCCCGCCGTGCCCAAGATCACGCGCGCCGCGGCGGGCACGGCGGTGCCGCCCACCGGCCCCGGCCGCCCGGCGGGGACGTGACGCCATGGAATTCCTGTCGGAGGTTCAGTTCTTCGCCAGCCAGCTTGTCGCCTGGCACTGGCTTGCGCTGGGTGTTGTCCTGCTGGCGCTGGAAATCGCCACGCCGACAAACTACCTGTTATGGCCGGGCATTGCCGCGCTGCTGATCGGGGCGCTGAAGTTCATTTTTCCCGGCCTGGATGGTGTTCTCAGCATCTTCCTCTTCGCGGTGCTGGCGGTGGCCTCCACCGTGGTGTGGAAGAAGTCCGGCTTCGGCATGGCGGCCTCGGCCACGCCCAACCATCTCAATGCGCGCATGGAAACCTATCTGGGCCGCAAGGGCACCGCGATGGGCGATTTCATGGCCGGGCGCGGTGCCATCCTGCTGGATGACACGCGCTGGAGCGCCGAGGTGGTGGATGGTTCCGAGCCCCGCAATGGCGACATGCTGCAGGTCACGGGTGCGGATGGAACGGTTCTGCGCGTCCGTACTTCTGTCTAGATGACGCAAAACGGCAAACGGCTTGGTCCTGGCGGCTGGTTCATCCTGGCCGCACTGGGCGTCCTGCTTGCCGCCGCCATCTTCTACGCCGTCCATATCTGGACTTCGATGGACGCGACCATGAGCGCCTTTGGCTGGGGCTTCCTGGTCGCGGGCGTGGTGGTCAGCATCGCGCTGGGCGCTGGCCTGATGGCGCTGGTATTTTATTCCAGCCGCAACAATTACGATCGCTGATTACACCGTCTGTGTCATCGCCCGGCTTGCCCGCGCCATCCAGGGACACAGGCGCAGGTGCTTCCGACTGCTGCCGTTACGCAATGCTCTGGCCCATGCAAGGCGGCCATGACATTCGGGGCTTACCCGCCGCGCGCCACGAAGGCCGGATTCTCGAAGCCCGTCTTCCCATACACAAAGGGCGCGCCATCCCACAGCGTCACGCTGCCGCCCGCCGCCATCAGCACCGCCTGGCCCGCCGCCGTGTCCCACTCCATCGTCCGGCCCGCGCGCGCATAGATATCGGCTTCGCCCGCCGCCACGCGGCAGAACTTCAGCGACGATCCGGCGCTGATGAAATCCGTCACCGGAAACTGCTTCAGATAGTCCGCCGTGGCTTCATCATTGTGGCTGCGGCTGCCGATCGCCACCCAGCCATCCTTGGGCGCTTGCCGCACGGCAATCGCGCGCACATCCGACAGGTCGTCCTTCATTTCAAGCGCGCCAAGCCCGATCCCGCCCGCGAACAGCCGGTTGATCGCCGGGGCGTGGACCACGCCCATCACCGGCACGCCATCCACCACCTCGGCGATATTCACCGTGAACTCGCCATTGCCCGACAGGAACTCCCGCGTCCCGTCCAGCGGGTCCACCAGGAAGAACCGCGCCGCCGCCGCCACGCTGGCGCCTGCCGCCATCATCTCTTCCGCTACCACCGGCACGCCGGGGAACTGTTCCGCCAGTCGCGCTAGGATCAGCGCCTCGGCTTCCTCGTCGGCGGCGGTCACGGGCGAGCGGTCGTCTTTGGCGCGGGCCTCGCAGGCCCCATAGTGCCGCATCACCACCTGACCGGCCTCTGCAGCGATCCTCGCCAGCGCAAACAGGGATTCCCTTGCGGCCCCACTCATATTAAGACTTCCTTAAGATGCTTCGGCGTCTTTACCATTTGCCAACACATAAGG
>JAEZBK010000278.1 GCA_023427355.1 Pseudomonadota bacterium | reverse complement strand
GAGGAAGCCGGAGCCGGGCTGATGGTCGCGCCGCGGCTGCCGCTGCGGCGCTCGCGTCTGTTTAAGCGCGGCGCTTCTGCGGGATGGCATAGACCCGGCGGCTGCCCAGCATGTAGGCATGGAAGGGCCCGGCGAAGAGGCTGCTGATCGGCGTCTCGCGAACATCGAGGCCACCGGTGTAGGCACCGAAGGACGGCAGCACCAGTCGCAACCCATCGGAGACGAAGCAGCGGCGGCGCACCGAGCGGCCCCATTTCGCCACGCTGGCGCAAGGATGCAGATGCCCCGCCACCTCGCCCAGATGCAGCGTGGCATGCGGCTCGTGCCGCAGGGTCAGGCCGCCCAGCGCGATCTGTTCGGCGCGATGGCCGATGAGCCAGTCCGGCGCCTGCGGATCATGGTTTCCCGCGATCCAGGTGAAGTCGGCCGTTTGCGCCAGCGCGGCCAGCATGTGGCGTTCCTCGGCGCCAAGCCGCGCGCCCGCCTCGCGATCATGGAAGCTGTCGCCCAGCGCCCCGATCATCGCCGGGCGATGGCGGGCGGCGGCCTCGGCCAGCTTGAGCAGCGTGGCGCGGCTGTCATGGGGCGGCAGCAACTGGCCGCTGCGGGCATAGGAACTGCCCTTCTCGAAATGCAGGTCGCCGACAATGAGGGTGCGATGCGCCGGAAGATAGGCCGCGCCATGGGCGTCGAGCAGCACCTCCTCGCCATTCACCGTGATGATCAGGTCATTCCACATGGATCGCTTTCCGCTCACTCCACACGCATCGCGTCCGCGATCAGGGAATCTTCATTCTCCTGCAGGATATCCTCGTCCACGGCGCCCGCCACCATTTCCTTGGAGATTTCCAGCAGCGCCGGAACCGCCAGGGGCGAGACCCGCGCCAGCTTGCGGGTGACGATGCGGTCCTTCACCCGCGCCAGCATGTCGGAGAGGCGCGAAATGTCGAGTAGCCCGGTGCCCGCATCGGCATATGTGGCGCGCAGCAGGACATGATCGGGTTCGTGCTGGCGCAGCACGTCATAGATCAGGTCGGAGGAAAACGTCACCTGCTTGCCCGATTTCTCCTGCCCCGGAAAGCGGCGCTGGATCAGCCCGGCGATCATGGCGCAGGTGCGGAAGCTGCGCTTGTAGAGATTGGATTCGGCCAGCCAGGCATCCAGGTCATCGCCCAGCATGTCCTGGTCGAACAGCGCGGCCATGTCGGCGCCGGCCATGTCGCGCGCCGCCCAGACGCACAGCGCATATTCGTTGGCGACGAAGCCCAGCGGGCGATAGCCGCCGCGTTCCAGCCGCCGCGTCAGCAGCATGCCCAGCGTCTGGTGCGCCAGCCGTCCCTCGAAGGGATAGCAGCAGAGATAATGGCGCTTGTTGCGCGGAAAGGTCTCGACCAGGAGCTGGCCCGGCAGGGGGATGGTGCTGCGCGCTTCCTGTATGCGCAGCCATTCGCCCACGGGCCCAGGCAACTGGTCCCAGCTTTCGGGGCGCGAGACCATCTCGCGCACGCGGGCGGCCAGGAAGGTGGAGAGGGGAAACTTGCCGCCATTGTAGCTGGGAATCTGCGCTTCGGGATCGCTGGCGCGCGTCACATAGGCGGCATCCTCGCGCAGGCCTTCGAAGCGCAACACTTCGCCCGCAAAGACGAAAGTGTCACCGGCCGACAATTGCTCGACGAAATATTCCTCCAGCTCGCCCAGCTTGCGGCCGCCGCCGCCCGCCGGGCGGCCCTTGCCCTGCAGCGTGATGGCGACCATCGGATCTTCGACGATGACGCCGACATTGAGCCGGTATTGCTGTGCCAGGCGCGGATGGGCCAGGCGCAGCCGGCCCTCGGGCGTGGGGCGCAGCCGGGCATAGCGATCATAGCGGCGCAGCGCATAGCCGCCGGTGGCGACGAAATCCACCACCGCGTCGAAATCGGGGCGCGTCAGCGCCGCATAGGGTGCGGCCGTGCGCACTTCCTCATACAGGGCGGCCGGATCGAAAGGCGCGGCGCAGGCGGTGCCCAGCACATGCTGGGCCAGCACATCCAGCGCGCCGGGGCGCGGGCTCATCCCGTCCATCTCGCCCGCCAGAACCGCATCGCGGGCGGCATGGCATTCCAGCACCTCGAACCGGTTGGCGGGCACCAGCAGCGCCTCGCTGGGCTCGTCGAGCCGGTGATTGGCGCGGCCGATGCGCTGTACCAGACGCGCCGCGCCCTTGGGCGCGCCGATGCAGATCACCTTGTCCACCGCGCCCCAGTCTATGCCCAGGTCCAGCGTGGAGGTCGCCACCACGGCGCGCAGCGTCCCCTTCGTCATCGCCGCTTCCACCTTGCGGCGCTGTTCGGGTGACAGCGAACCGTGATGCAGGGCGATGGGCAGGTTGTCGTCGTTGATGCGCCACAATTCCTGGAAGGTGCGTTCGGCCTGGGCGCGGGTGTTGACGAAAACCAGCGCCGTGGTGGCGGTGCGGATGGCCGCCATCACATCCCCCATGGCGTGGCGCGCCAGATGCCCAGCCCAGGGGACATATTCCTCCGAGGCCGAAATGCCGATGCGCGGGCGCGCGCCGCCGGGCACCAGCACCAGTTCGGCCAGATGCTCGACACCGCCGGTCTGGGGCCGCAAGTATCGGCGCAGGGGCGCGGGATCCTTCACCGTCGCGGACAGGCCGACGCGGCGATGGCCGGGCGCATAGGTGGACAGCCGCGCCAGCCCCAGTGCCAGCAGATCGCCGCGCTTGGAATTGGACAGGGCGTGCAATTCGTCCAGCACCACGGTCTGCAGCGTTTCGAACAGGCGGGGCGCAGCGGGATGGGCCAGGAGCAGCGCCAACTGTTCGGGCGTGGTGAGCAATATGTCCGGCGGGGCATGGCGCTGGCGCTGGCGGCGCGCCAGGGGCGTATCGCCCGTGCGGGTTTCGATGCGCACCGGCAACGCCATCTCGGCGACCGGGCTTTCAAGATTGCGCGCCACGTCCACTGCCAGAGCCTTGAGCGGCGAAATGTAAAGCGTATGCAGGACGGGTTTGCGCGCGCGCCTGGGCGTATCGGCAAGGTCAATCAGGGTTGGCAGGAAGCCCGCCAGCGTCTTGCCGCCGCCCGTGGGCGCCACCAGCAACACGCTGTTGCCGGCCTGTGCCTGTTCGACCAGCGCCAACTGGTGCGGGCGGGGCTGCCAGCCACGCGCGGCGAACCAGTCTGCGAAACGTTTGGGGAGCATGGGCGGCGCAGGATAGCCCATCGCCGCGGGCGGGGGCGAGATGAATCAGGCGGCGGTGAGCAGCCGCTCCAGTTCCACCTCGGGCGTGCCGTAGAAGCTGCCGGCCACCTGTTCCAGCCCCGCACGGCTGACCACGGTCAGCTCGCCGCGGCGCGTGGTGATGAAACCGCGCTGTTCGAAGCTGTGGATCGCCACCGTCACGCCCGCCCGGCGCACGCCCAGCATCACCGCCAGGAACTCATGTGTCAGCGGCACCGCGTTGCTGGTCATGCGGTCATGGGCCATCAGCAGCCAGCGGGCCAGGCGCTCCTCCAGCTTGGCGCGGCCATTGGCCAGCGCGGTATGCGCGGTCTGGATCATGAAACCGTGTGCCGATTTGAGCATCAGGGCGCGCAGGGTTTCGCTTTCGCACAGGGCCGCCCGCAGCTTTTCGGCGGCGATGCGATGACCACTGCCCGGAATCTGCATATAGGTCGAATGCTGGGCGCGGGTATCGCCCATGATCAGGGGGACGCCGGTGATGCCTTCAAACCCGATGACGCCCACCTCGATGCGATGGTCTTCCGGGTCCACCGCCACGACGGACGCAACGCCGATTTCCAGGAAATAGGCGTGGGCAATCGGTTTCAGCGGCACCTCGATGATTTGACGCTCGCGTAAAGTCACCGCTTCCAGGTGCGGCGCCAGCCGTGCCCAGTCATCCGGCGCCAGCTTGTTCAGCAAGCGGTTGCGAATGCCCGCGCGTTGCGGCGCGTCTGTCATTGGTCTTGGCCGTTCAAAGGTGAAAGTCCCACTCATGCGGCGCATCCTGAATCGCGCCGCTGCCCAAGAATCAACTTAGCGGCTGGGCACCGAAAACCTACGCTTATTTCCGTACGGAACCGTACCGGCTTGGCGGCATATTTTCCTTGTCTATCAACTGTTTGGCCCATTGCGGCACGCATGAAATCCTCCATCGAAACCGGCGAAACAAATACTCCGTCCACGGACAAAATCGCCGCCCGCGAGACAAACCCGATGGAGAGAAAACGAATGGGACCGGAACTTGGGTTCCTGTCAGCGCTGGAAAAAATCCGCTACGGCAGCGCGGGTGCGCCGATCACCCACGGCGCTCATGTGGTCGCGATCCGGCACGGTGACGGCCAAACCATGGCGAAATTGCGCCGCCAGTTCATCGGGTGCGCCGGAGATATCATCCTGCGCCCCGCATACC
>JAEZBK010000063.1 GCA_023427355.1 Pseudomonadota bacterium | reverse complement strand
CCCCTGCCCCGGTCTTGTCGGTGACGTCGAACCAGAACTGGTCCAGCCGCAGGCCGATGATGGAGCGCAGCCACGGCGTCCAATGCGTTTCGTTGCGGACATGGCCGGAGAGGCTGGTTTCGCCGATGCCATCCTGTGTCGTGGTGGACAGGCGGGTGATGCCGCCGATGGTCTTGTGCAGCGCGTTGTTGATGGCGTCGTGGCGCAGATCGGCGCCCAGCGTGGTGACGGAATCCAGTCCGCCCAGCCCGTGATCGAAGATGCGCGATGCGCTGGCGCCCAGCACCCAGCGCGCATCGACCTGTTCGAACTGATCGCCGTTGACGGGATCGTCGAGGACATAGGTGAAGTTGGAATGCAGGCGCATGTGGTAATACAGGGCATAGGCCTGGAGGCTGGTGTCGCCCGCATCCCATCCCGCGCTGAGAGAATAGCGGCCGGTGACGCCGCCATCGCTGGGGTCGAGAGTGCCCCAGCGCGTGATGAGCCCCGACGCAAGGGCGCGCTGCGGCACCTGGTCGGTGGCGTTCCAGGTGTTGTGATAGGCCTCTGCCGTGAGGTGGAACGCGCCCAGGCTGTAGCGCAGCGCCCCCGACAGCTTGCGCATGTCTTCGGGCAGATCCCAGGGCCCGTCATTGTGTTCGACGGACAGGCCATAGAGCAGGTTGCCGCTGCCGATGGCGGCGTTGTTCGCGATCACGGCGCGGCCATAGCCGAACTGGCCGATTTCGGCCTTGGCGATGCCGAAGGGCAGCGTGTCGAAATAGCGGATGTCGAAGGCCCCGGCGGCGCCGAAATCGCCGACCTCGGCATAATACGGCCCCTTGCGGTAATCCACGCGCTGGATGAGTTCGGGAATGGCGAAGTTGAGGTCGGCATAGCCCTGGCCATGGCCGTGGCTGACCATGTTGACCGGCAGGCCGTTGACGCGGATCGCCAGGTCGGTGCCGTGATCGAGGTTGAAGCCGCGCAGGTAATACTGGTTGGCCTTGCCGCCGCCCGAATGCTGGCTGACGATGACGCCGGGGATATTTTCCACGATCTCGCCGGGGCGCAGCAGCGGGCGCAGCGCCAGGTCGGCGGCGCTGACCGAGCCTTCGTTGGCCGATGTGGCGATGCCGGTGAGATCGGCGCGGCGGCCCAGCACCTGCACGGTTTCGGTGGGCTGGGCGAAGGCGGGCATGGCCAGAAGCATGGCGGTGGAGGCGAGAAGACACGTTTTCACTAGCCGCCTTTCCTGACGTGAAGATGCAGATGACGATGGCTGCCATGGCCATGGGTGTGGGTTTCGAGTTTTTCCTCGACCGGGATCTTGACCAGGCGGCCATGGCGCACGCCGCGTTCGGCGATGACATGGCCGGCCAGGTGTTCGACATCGCGGGCATCGCCCTTGAGGATGGCGACCTCCATCACGCTGTCATGGTCGAGATGGATGTGGGTGGCGGCCAGCGACAGGTCGTGATGATCGTGGAAGGTGTCGGCCAGGCGGCGCGACAGGTCGCGGGCCTTGTGGTCATAGACATAGACCAGGGCGGCGACGCAGGGGCCGCGCCCGCCCTGTTCCTCGCGCATCTGGCGCATGCCGGCGCGGGCCAGGTCGCGCAGGGCTTCGGAGCGGTTCTGGTAGCCGCGCGCGGCGCAGAGCGTATCCAGTTCCCCCAGGAATTCCTCATCGGCACTGATGGTGATGCGCTGCATGGATGCCCCCTGTATCAAGCCCGGCGACCAGTATGAACTTTTTGGCAAGACCGCATACATACGCCATCTGGCGTAGGGCCTTGGCGGCGGGCGGGGTCGCCCGCTAGGGTGCAGGCATGCACGAACACAACCTGACCGCCCTTGCGGTGCTCCTGACCGCCGCCGTGGTGTGCGGCCTTGTGATGAGCCGCTTCCGCCTGCCCGCCGCGGCGGGCTTCATCCTGGTCGGCATCGGCCTTGGCCCCAGCGGCGCGGGTCTGATCCTGCCGGACGACAGCATCGCCACCCTGGCGGAGCTGGGCGTGCTGATGCTGCTGTTCATCATCGGGATGGAGATGCGGCTGGCATCGTTCCGCAAGTCGCTGCCGCTGGCGCTTGGCATCACCATCATCACCATCCTTGTCATCACATCCTCGGTGACGGCGTTCGCCTATTTCGTGGATGGCGAGCCGCTGGGCGGGGCGGTGATCGGCATGATGCTGGCGATCTCGTCATCGGCGGTGGCGTTCAAGATGATCGAGGATGCGCAGGAAAAGGAGACCGTGGCGGGGCGCACGGCGCTGGCCATCCTGGTGGCGCAGGACCTGGCGGTGGTGCCGCTGCTGCTGATCACCAACGACATGGGGCGGGAATTTTCGCTGGCGATGCTGTGGGGCATCGGCTGGCGGGTGATGCTGGCGGTGGCGCTGCTGGGCGGTTTCATCCACCTGCTGACCAAGGTGAAGAGCTTCCATGTGCCGGGCACGCAGATGCTGATGAAGGATGCGGATATCGGCACGGTGGGCGTCCTGGGCATCTGCTTCGCCTGCGCGGCGGCCAGCGGCCTCCTGGGACTGTCCCCGGCGCTGGGGGCGTTCCTGGGCGGGCTGATCGTGGGACATTCGACGCTGCGGCGCGGCGCGCTGAGCATGGCGCAGCCGGTGCAGAGCATATTGCTGTTCGTCTTCTTCCTGTCGGTGGGGCTGCTGATCGACATGGCCTATCTGATGGAGCATGCGGCGGTGATCGGGGCGGCGCTGGTGGTGGTGACCGGGGGCAAGACCTTCCTGAACTGGCTGCTGATGATGGTGTCGAGCGAGCGGATGCTGACGGCGCTGAAGGCGTCGCTGTTCCTGTCGCCGGTGGGAGAGTTCAGTTTCGTGATCGCGGGAACGGCGCTGTCGGTGCGGGCGCTGTCGCCGGAAGGCTACAAGCTGGCCATGGCGGTGATCGCCATGTCGCTGCTGGTCAGCCCGCTCTTCTTCGTGTTCGCGCGCATCTTCCACCGCAAGGCGCTGGGGCGCTTCCGCGTCATGGGCGAGCAGGTGGCGGAGTGGCGGCTGTGGACGCCGAAGACGGCGCAGGTTCCTGGTGAATGACCGCCTGCGCGCCGGGAAAGGCGCGCGCCAACGAATCTTCCAGCGCATCGGTGACGCAATGCGCGGCATCCAGGCTCATGCCGCCATCCAGCGTGATGTCGGCCTGGATGAAGGTGGACAGGCCGGACTTGCGCGTCTTCAGTTCGCGCACCGAGCGGACCTGGGGATGTCCGGTGATGACGGCGAGGATGGCGGCGCGGTCTTCATCGGGCAGTTCGCGGTCCATCAACTGGTCCAGGCTGTCGCGCCCGACCTTGAAGGCGCTCCATAGCAGGAGCCCCGCCACGCCGATGGCGAGGAGCGGATCGGCCCAGAGCCAGCCGAACCAGGCAGCCAGGCCGATGGCGATGATCACCGCGATGTTGCTGGCCAGGTCGCCGACATAATGCATGCGGTCGGCGGCGATGGCGGTGGAGCGCGAGGCCTTGATCGCGTGCTGCTGGTACCAGACCAGGAAGAAGGTGCAGACGATGGAGACGGTCATCACCGCCAGCGCGATGGAGGAGTTCTCGATCGGCTGGGGTGCGATCAGCCGGTCCACCGACTGCACCAGCAGGAACATGGCGGAGGCGGTGATGAAGGCGCTCTGCATCAGCCCCGCCAGCGGTTCGGCCTTGCCATGGCCGAAGCGGTGTTCTTGGTCGGCCGGCGCCAGCGAGGTGCGGATGGCGATGAAGTTGGCGGCGGAGGCCAGCAGGTCGAGCGCGCTGTCGGCCATGGAGGCGAGCATCGCCACCGAATTGGAAGCGAGATAGGCGCCCGCCTTGGTCAAGGTGAGCAGCATGGCGACGCAGACCGAGGCGATGGCGGCCCGGCGCATCAGCTTTGCCGCATGGGTGTGGGAGTCCATGGCCGGGTGTTAGCCCAAAAATCCCGTTTTTGAAACGGCGCACTTCCCGCTAGGCTGCGACTGCTTTTCAGACCGAGGAACAGCATGCGCGCGAAACTTCTGGCCCTTGCCGCCGGCCCTGCCCTTTTGCTGGCGGCTGCCGCGCATGCGGACGAAGGGATGTGGACCTTCGACAATTTTCCATCGGCAAAGGTGAAGCAGGCCTACAAGGTGGACATCGGCCAGCCATGGCTGGACCGGGTGCGCGGCGCGGCGGTGCGGCTGGCGGGGGGATGTTCCGCCTCTGTCGTGTCGGCGGAAGGGCTGGTGCTGACCAATCATCACTGTGTCCGCGATTGCGTGCAGGCCTTGTCGAGCGCGACGGTGAATTACGTCGAGGATGGCTTCATGCCCACGACGCGGGCGGACGAGAAAGCCTGCCCCGGCACCCAGGCCGAGATCCTGGAGCGCATCTCCGATGTGACCGAGCGCGTGACCAAGGCCGTAGCGGGCCGCAGCGGCCAGGCTTTCGTGCAGGCGCGCGATGGCGAGATCGCCGCCATCGAGAAGGCGGGCTGCGCCGGGCGCGAGGCGACGCATCGCTGCCAGGTGATCTCGCTGTACCAGGGCGGGCAGTATCGCCTGTATGACTATCGCCGCTATGCCGATGTGCGGCTGGCCTTCGCGCCGGAGGCGCAGGCGGCGTTCTTCGGCGGCGATCCCGACAATTTCAACTTTCCCCGCTACGACCTGGATTTCGCGCTGCTGCGGCTCTACGACAAGGATGCCCCGGCCCGCACGCCCGTGCACCTGCCCTGGCGCTCCAGCGCGCCCAGGGATGGCGAGCCGGTCTTCATCGCCGGCAATCCCGGCACGACGCAGCGGCTTTTGACGGCCGAGCAGCTGGAGGCGCTGCGCGACAAGGCGCTGCCGACCACGCTGATCTTCCTGTCGGAACTGCGCGGACGGCTGACGCGGTTCAGCAGCGAAAGCGCGGAGAACCGGCGCGTGGCCGAAGACACGCTGTTCGGCGCCGAGAACAGCTTCAAGGCCTTCACCGGGCAGCTCAAGACGCTGGTGGAGCCGACGCTGATCGCCGCCAAGCGCAAGGCCGATGCGGACCTGAAGGCGGCCGTGGCGAAAAATGCGAAGCTGGCGGGGGACATTGGCGATCCGTGGAGCGAGATCGCGGCGGCGCAAGCGCAGTACCGCGCCAACTACGATCTTTATACCATGACGGAGTCGCGGGCGGGCTATCGCTCGGAGCTGTTCGCCCATGCCCGCGCCATCGTGCGGGCGGCGCAGGAACGGGCCAAGCCCAACAGCGAGCGGCTGAGCGGCTATACCGACAGCCAGATGCCGCTGTTGCAGCGGCAGGTGCTGGACGACACGCCGGTCTATCCGGCGCTGGAAGAAGAAGCGCTGTCCTTCTGGCTGTCCAAGCTGCGCGAATACCTGACGGTGGATGCGCCCCAGACGAAGATTTTCCTGGGCAAGGATTCGCCGGAGACCCTGGCGGCGCGGCTGTCGCGGTCGCGGCTGGGCGATGCGGCGGTGCGCAAGGCATTGTGGGAGGGCGGGCTGGCGGCGGTGCAGGCCTCGGATGATCCGATGATCCGCTTCGTGCTGGCGACCGATGCGGTGAGCCGCGACGTGCGCAAGCAGTGGGAGGAGCGCGTGACCGGGCCGGTGGATCGCGCCGCCCAGCGCATCGCGCAGGCGCGTTTCGCCGTCTATGGCGACAGCACCTATCCGGACGCGACCTTCTCGCTGCGGCTGACCTATGGCCAGGTGACGGGATGGACCCGGGCCGATGGCACGACGGTGGAGCCCTTCACGCGCTATGCCGGCCTGTGGGAACGCGCCACGGGGCAGTTCCCGTACAACCTGCCGCGGCGCTGGGCCGAAGGTCAGGCGAAGATCCGGCAGGACGTGGTGTTCAACTTCGCCAGCAACAACGACATCATCGGTGGCAATTCAGGATCGCCGGTGATTGACGCCAGCGGGGCGGTGGTGGGCCTGGTGTTCGACGGCAATATCGACAGCCTGGGCGGATCGTTCGGGTTTGACCCGGCGGTGAACCGGTCGGTGTCGGTGGCGACGAGCGGGATCACCGAGGCGCTGCGCGGACTGTATGGGCGCGCGGACCTGCTGAAGGAGCTGGGGGGGGCCATGCGGTGGGCCCGCCCCCAAAAATACGGGAGGGTT
>JAEZBK010000052.1 GCA_023427355.1 Pseudomonadota bacterium | reverse complement strand
GCATCATGATGTAGCAGGGCACGCCCAGCAGCATGATCGCCGCGCCCGCCAGCAGCATCACGGGCTTGCGCCCGATCCGGTCACTCAGCCATCCGCCCAGCAGCGATCCGGCCACCGCCAGGCTGGCCCCGATCACCGTGACGATCGAGGCGGTCTGCGGCGTCTGCAGCAGCACATGCTGCACATAGATGGCGGCATAGTTCAGGCAGTAGTTCGAGATGGTGGCCGCCGCGATCATCACCAGCGCCAGGCAGGCCAGCAGCAGGGGCGGCTGGCGCGGCGGGGCCTTCTTCTCGATCTCGGCTTGCAGCGTTTCGGGCAGCTTCTTGCGCAGGGCATAGGCAAAGGGAATGACCGCCGCGCCCAGCAGCATCGCCAGGCGCCAGCCCCATTCGCCAAAGGTGTGTTCGGGCAACGCGGTGGTCAGCACCGTGCCGACAATGCCCACGCCCAATATGGCCAGGTACTGCGTCGCGCTTTGCAGCGACACATACAGGCCGCGACGCTCCAGGGGCGCGGCTTCCATCAGATAGGCGGTGGTCGGGCCCAGCTCGCCCCCCAGCGCAAAACCCTGGATCAGGCGGAAGCACAACGCCAGCAAGGGCGCCACCATGCCGATCTCCGCATGCGACGGCGTCACCGCCAGGCCCGCAATGGCCAGGCCCATCAACCAGAAGGTGAACAGCATCACCGGGCGGCGGCCGATGCGATCGCCCAGCCGGCCCAGCACCAGTCCGCCCAGCGGCCGGGTCAGGAAGCCCGCACCGAACACCGCCAGCGTCATCAGCAGCCGCGCCGTCGGTTCCGCTTCCGGGAAGAAGGCGTCGCCGATCTGGATGGCGAAGAAGCCGAAGATCAGGAAGTCGTAGAATTCCAGCGCATTGCCCGCGACCACCGCCGCAAGCTGCCCCCGTGTGAGCTTTGCTTTTCCAGATTCCCCCGTCATGGCGGCGAGAATGACTCCAAATCGGTGAATAAAACTACGTCTAATATTATGTTATTCTGGAATAACTACACCTGCGGCGTGTTCAAGTCTTGATTCCCCGCCCCTTTCATGGGACGACGCCCCCGCCATGGCCCAGAACCCTGCCACATTCCAGATGCTCACCGCCAACCGCCTGAAAAGCGGAGATGTTCTGTACCGCAAGGGCACAGGCTGGGTTCTGACCCTGGCCGAAGGCGAGGTGTATCGCGATGCCGCCGCGGCCGACGCCGCGCTGGCGGCAGCGCAGTCCGAGACGGTGCGCAACGAATTCGTCGCCCCCTATCTCTTCGAGGTGCGCCAGGTCGATGGCACGATCGTGCCGGTGAAGGAACGCGAGATCGTCCGCGCCGCCGGTCCCACCGTCCATCCCCATACCGGCAAGCAGGCAGGCCAGTTCCTCGTGGACGAATCCCATGTCTGAGAAGACCCCCAACATGTACCGCTATGACGAGTTCGATGCGCAGTTCGTCGCGCAGCGCACCGCCCAGTTCAAGGGCCAGGTCGAACGCCGCCTCACCGGCGAACTGACCGAGGACCAGTTCAAGCCGCTGCGGCTGATGAACGGCCTCTATCTGCAGCTTCACGCCTACATGCTGCGCGTGGCCGTGCCCTATGGCACGCTGTCCTCGCGCCAGATGCGCCGCCTGGCCCATATCGCGCGCACCTACGACAAGAATTTCGGCCATTTCACCACCCGCCAGAACATCCAGTACAACTGGATCAAGCTGGTGGACGTGCCCGCCATCCTGGCCGAGCTGGCGGAGGTCGAGATGCACGCCATCCAGACCTCCGGCAACTGCATCCGCAACGTCACCGCCGATCATTTCGCCGGCGCCGCCGCCGACGAGATCGAAGACCCGCGCCCGCTGGCGGAAGTCATCCGCCAATGGTCGTCGCTGCATCCCGAATTCGTCTTCCTGCCGCGCAAGTTCAAGATCGCCGTCTCGGGCAGCCCCCATGACCGCGCTGCGCTCGCCTATCACGACATGGCGGTCGAGATCGTCCGCAACGCCCAGGGCCGCACGGGCTACAAGGTGCTGGTCGGCGGCGGCATGGGCCGCACGCCCTATATCGCCCAGGTGATCGGCGAGTTCGTCGAAAAGGACGACATCCTGGCCTTCATGGAAGCGGTGATGCGCGTCTATAACGAGCAGGGCCGCCGCGACAATATCTACAAGGCCCGCATCAAGATCCTCACCAATGCGCTGGGCATCGAGGAAATGCGCCGCCAGGTGCAGGTCGAGTTCGACGAGATCAAAAAGACCGGCACGCTCCAGCTTCCGAAGGAAGAACTGGATCGCATCACCGCCTATTTCGCGCCGCCCGCCTTCGAGACCGGCCTGTCCGACGCCATGCCGGATGCGGGCCCCGATTTCGCCAACTGGGTGCGCACCAACGTCACCGCGCACAAGGCTCCCGGCTACGCCATCGCCACCATCACCCTGAAGACGCCGGGCCAGGTGCCGGGCGACGCCACCGCCGAACAGATGGACGCCATCGCCGGCCTGATGGACCAGTTCAGCCTGGGCGAAGTGCGCGTCAGCCATGAGCAGAACCTGGTGCTGCCGCATGTGCGCAAGAAAGACCTGCCCGCGATCTACGCGAAGCTGCGCGAACTGGACTTCGCCACCGGCAATGCGGGCCTGATCACCGACATCATCGCCTGCCCCGGCCTCGACTATTGCGACCTGGCCAATGCCCGCTCGATCCCCATCGCCCAGAAGATCGCGCTGAAATTCGCCGACCTGAAGCGCCAGCACGAGATCGGCGAACTCAAGATCAAGATTTCCGGCTGCATCAATGCCTGCGGCCACCATCACGCGGGCCATATCGGCATCCTGGGCGTGGACAAGAAGGG
>JAEZBK010000182.1 GCA_023427355.1 Pseudomonadota bacterium | reverse complement strand
GCCCAGGGCCATGAGCAGTTCGCTGCGCCAGCCCTCGTAAAGATCGGCCAGTGCGCCATCATGCTGGCGCAATGCCTGCCGCAGCTGGCCTTGCGTCTGCGCATCCGCCAAGTCGGCAATCGCCTCGGCCCGGGTGAGATCCAGCTTGCCATTTTCCACCGCGCGGCGGCTGAACGCACCGGGCTCGGCAGGGCGCAGGCCCAAATCCAACAGCGCAGCGAACAGCGCCTCCCGCACCGCCCGCCCGCCATGCAGGTGCAATTCGACGACATCCTCGCCGGTGAAACTGGCGGGGGCGGGGAACCAGAGGGCCAATGCCTGGTCTATATCCATCCCGGCGTGGCGCAGACGCCGGAGAGCCGCCGCACGCGGCGGGGGCAGGGGTCCGGCCAGGGCCATCAAGGCCGAGCCCGCACCCGGGCCGGACAGACGCACCACCGCCACACCGGCGCGGCCCGCCGCGCTGGCCAAGGCAAAGATCGTGTCGGGTGTCATAACGGGGGGCTATTTCGGCTTTTTGCCAGCCGCCAGGGTGGCGCTATCCCAGAAGAACTTCTGGAATTTCTGGAAGGCCTCGGCCCCTCCCCCAGCGGCAGGGCCCGAAAAGGGCATCCAGGCCTTCATCATCGCTTCCGGGTCACCGGCATCGAAGGCGGCTCGCATGCGACTGCGCATTTCCTCCAGCATCTGCTGTTGCAGCGGGGCGACATCGGGCAAACCCATGAAGGCGCGGGCCTCTTCGGGGGTCATGTCCATCTCGATACGCACCTTCATGGCGGCCTCCCTCTCGCAACCCGGCGGGCTTGGTGCTCCCGCCCGGTTCGGGCTAAGAACACCGGCCCAAAAACAAACCGGCGTGGCGGCAGCATCGCCCAACGCGCCCAACCGGAACAAGACCATGCCTGCCAGCGCGCTCGAGAATACCGCCAGCCCCTACCTGCGCCTCCACAAGGACAATCCGGTGGATTGGCGCGTCTGGGGCCCCACCACGCTGGCCGAGGCCCAGGCGGCAGGCAAGCCGATCTTCCTGTCTGTCGGCTATCTGAGCTGCCATTGGTGCCATGTGATGAACACGGAGAGCTTCTCCGACCCGGCGATTGCCGCCCTCATCAACGAGAACTTCATCCCGGTCCTGGCCGATCGCGAAGAGCGTCCGGACCTCGACATCTTCTACCAGTCGGCCCAGCCCATCATGGGTCTGCGCGGCGGCTGGCCGCTGAACATCTGCCTGACCCCCGATGGCGTGCCGTACTTCGGCACCAACTACATGCCCAAGGATGCACCGGCCGGGCAGCCTTCCTTCCGCGGCGCGCTGGAAGAAGCCATCGACCTCTGGAAGAACCAGAATGCGATGATCCTGAACACCGCCGGACAGGTCCGCACCCAGCTCGAGAACATGTACGAGCGCGACATGCGCACGCCGCCGTCCGATATCGAACTGGACATGGCGGCCATCGGCGTGGCCCGCAACTACGACATCTTCTTCGGCGGCCAAATGGGCGCGATGAAGTTCCTGAACCCGCAGCAGCTCGAAACGCTGTGGCGCGCATACCTGCGCTCCGGCGCGCCGCAATATTCGCAGCTTCTCTTCACCACCCTGGACAATCTGCTGTTCGGGGCGCTCTACGACCATGTGGGCGGCGGCTTCTTCCGCTATGCGCTGGACGAACGCTGGACCGTCCCGCATTTTGAGAAATCCATGGCCGACGCCGCCCAGATGGTGGAGCTGCTCACCGGGATCTGGCAGCACAACCGCAGCGAGCTGGCGCGCAGCCGTGTCGAGGAAACCATCGGATGGCTGCTGCGCGAGATGAAGCTGCCCGGCGGCGGTTTCGCCAGCACGATGAACTCCGAGAGCGAAGGCCAGGAAGGCAAGTACTATGTGTGGAGCGAGGCGGAGATTGACGCCGCGCTGGTGGGCACCTTCTCGACCAAGTTCAAATCCGTCTATGCCGTGGTTCGCGACGGCAGTTTTGGCGGCCGCAACATCCTGAAGCGGATGGGGCCCGACGCCCAGTCCACCACGGATGCGGATGAATTGCTGCTGGCCAAGCAGCGCGGCATGCTGCTGGAGGCGCGCAACAAGCGCATCGCACCGGAACGCGACAGCAAGATGCTGGCCGATGCCAACGGCCTGGCCATCGCGGCGATTGCCCGCGCCGGCATGGTGTTCGAACGCACCGAATGGATCGCCGAAGCGGTCATCGCCTTCAACGCCGTGGTCGCCAGCCTGGGCGATGGCAGCAGGCTCTACCATTCGGCCCTGAACGGCCAGCGCGGCGCGCTGGGCTTCGCCGACGATTATGCCAACATGGCGCTGGCGGCGACGCAGCTCTTCGAAGTCTCCGGCGACAAGCGCTTCCTGGAAAATGCCAAGGCCTGGGTCGGCGAACTCGACGCGCATTTCTGGGACAGCCAGCGCGGCGGCTATTTCTTCGCTTCCGACCAGGCCGATCCCATGCTGATGCGTCCGCGTTATTTCCTCGACAACCCCGCACCGCCCGCCAACGGCACCATGCAGACGGTGTTGTCGCGCCTGATCCTGTTCACCGGCGAAACGGCCTTTGCCGAGCGCGCGCGCGACCTGGTGGGCAGCTTCGGCACCGAACTGCCCCGCAGCTTCCTGGGCATGTGCGGCTACCTCAACGGCGCAGAAACCTATTCGACGGCTTTGCAGATCGTGATCTTCGGCACACGCGGCGAGCCCAAGACCCAGGAGCTGATCCGCGCGGTCTGGGGCAAGGCGCTGCCCTCGCGCCTGGTATTGGTGGTGGAGCCGGGCCAGTCCCTGCCCCAAGGCCATCCGGTCGCCCATGGCAGCATGGAAAATGGCCAACCCACGGCCTTCATCGCGCAGGGCGTGAACTGTTCGGCCCCGATCACCAGCGCGGTGCAACTGGCGCAAATCCTCACCCTGCCGCGGCAGGCCGCAAACCAGGGTGCATGAGGCACACATGACCAAGGCGATCCGTTTTCACCAGACCGGCGGCACCGAGGTTCTCAAGTTCGAGACGATTGACCTGCCGCCACCCGCGGCCGGCGAAGTGCGGCTGCGCCACACGGCTATCGGCGTGAACTTCATCGATACCTATTTTCGCAGCGGCCTTTATCCCACGCCCCTGCCGTCAGGCCTGGGCAAGGAAGTGGCGGGCGTGATCGAGGCGCTGGGTGAGGGCGTCACCGGTTTTGCCGTGGGCGACCGCGTCGCCACCGGCAGCGCGCCCAATGGCACCTATGCCGAAGCCAGCAACATGCCGGCCCGGGAGCTGGTGAAGATTCCCGACGGCGTCAGCGACGAAACCGCCGCCGCCGCCATGCTCAAGGGCCTGACCGCCTGGTACCTGCTGCGCGAGACCTATCGCGTGCAGAAGGGCGACACGATCCTGATCCATTCGGCAGCGGGTGGCGTCGGCCTCATCGCCTGCCAATGGGCCAAGGCGCTGGGCGCCACGGTGATCGGCACGGTGGGTTCGCAAGGCAAGGTCGACGCCGCCCGCGGGGCGGGCGCGCATCACGTCCAGCGGCTTGAGGACGGCTGGGAAAAGAAGGTGCGCGAGATCGCGCCAGAAGGCCTGCCGGTGGTCTATGACTCGGTGGGCAAGGACACGTTCGAAGCTTCGCTCAATTGTCTTCGCCCGCGCGGCCTGATGGTGAGCTTCGGCAATTCGTCGGGTGCGGTGCCGCCCTTCGCGCCGGGCGTCCTGGCCGCCAAGGGTTCGCTCTACCTGACACGGCCAACCCTGTTCCATTACATCGCCCAGCGCGCCGAGCTGGAGCGCGCCGCCGACGAATTGTTCGCGGTGATGAAATCGGGCGCGGTGAAGATCGCCATCAACCAACGGTTTGCGCTGGCCGATGCCAAGGCCGCGCATGAGGCGCTGGAAGGCCGCAAGACCATGGGCGCGACGGTGCTGCTGCCGTGAGCGGCCAGCGCATCACCGCCGTCTATCATGTGACTGACACGGCCCAGCGCATCGCAGCGCGGGCCAAGGGCATCGCGGTCGAGCAGAGCATCGAGATGCCGGTCGAGGCCGTG
>JAEZBK010000177.1 GCA_023427355.1 Pseudomonadota bacterium | reverse complement strand
CGCCCAAGGCGGGCGCGCATGGCGAGCTTTGCGGTTTGCTGGCGATCCGCGCGGCTTTGGAAGCCCGGGGCGAAGGCCATCGCAAGCGCATCCTGGTGCCGGAATCGGCCCATGGCACCAATCCCGCCACGGCGGCCTTTGCCGGCTTCACGGTGGACGAAGTGCCCGCCAAGCCCGACGGCCATGTGGATGCCGACGCGCTGGAAGCCAAGCTGGGCCCGGATGTGGCGGCCATCATGCTGACCAATCCCAACACCTGCGGCCTGTTCGAACCGCGCGTGAAGGAAATGGCCGACGCGGTGCACGCTGCGGGCGGCTACTTCTATTGCGACGGCGCCAACTTTAACGCCATTGCGGGCAAGGTGCGCCCCGGCGACCTCGGCATTGATGCCATGCACATCAACCTGCACAAGACCTTCTCGACGCCCCATGGTGGCGGCGGGCCGGGCGCCGGCCCGGTGGTGCTGTCCGAGCGTCTTGCGCCCTTCGCGCCTTTGCCGCTGCTGGTGGCCGACGACAGGGGTTTCCGCCTGGTGGAAAGCCGCGATGACCTGCCGGAAGGAGCGCAACCGTTCGGTCGCATGTGCGCCTTCCACGGCCAGATGGGCATGTTCACCCGCGCCTTGTCCTACATGCTGTCCCATGGCCGCGATGGCGTGCGCCAGGCCAGCGAAGACGCCGTGCTCTCGGCGAACTACATCCTCGCCTCGCTCAAGGATGTGATGACCGCGCCTTTCGGCGATGGTCCCTGCATGCATGAAGCGCTGTTCGATGACAGCTTCCTCGAAGGCACCGGCGTCACCACGCTGGATTTCGCCAAGGCGATGATAGACGAGGGCTATCATCCCATGACGATGTATTTCCCGCTGGTGGTGCATGGCGCCATGCTGATCGAGCCTACGGAAAGCGAGAGCAAGGAATCGCTCGACCGCTTCATCCATGTGCTGCGCGCCTTGGCGCTGGAAGCCAAGGCCGGGAAGACGGACCGCTTCGTGGGCGCGCCGCGCCTGGCGCCGCGCCGTCGTCTGGATGAAACCCTGGCCGCGCGCAAGCCGGTGCTGCGTTGGAAACCTGCGCCGCTGCAGCAAGCGGCGGAATAAACAAAAGCCCGGCGCGAGCCGGGCTTTTTTCTATTGGCAGGCGCGGGCTTTCAGGCCCGGCGGCAACAATGTCTTGTCGTCGCTGCACGCCATGTCCATCTGTTTCTGGGTCAGGCCCTTCACCTTGCGCAGATCGGTGCCCAGGAAAGACGTCACCGAGGTGATGGCGCCGGTCAGGTCGGCGCCATCCATTTTCGCGCCCGCCATGTTGGCTGCCGACAGCTCTGTTCCCCGGAAGCTGGCATCGGTGAAATCCGCAAACGACATGCACATCATCTGCGCATTGGCGCCGTCGAAATTCGCACCGCGCAGGTTGCGTTCCTTGACACAGGTGTTGAACAGGTTGGCGCCCATCAGCTTGCAGCCCGGACAGTCCACGATGCCGGAATGCAGCTTCGCCACGGCCTTGGGATCAGCGCCCTTGCTGCCGACGAATTTGCTCACATCCTGCGCCAGAACAGGCGTGACGCAGAGCAGGGCAAGCATGGTCAGCAGGCGTCTCATTCCGGCACACCTCCGCGGACCGGAACAGCATCAGGGTTCCGGCATTGTTGCCCTATGTACGCGATCAATCCCGAACAAGGGGTGAATGTGCGCATCCTGGCGCAACGGATGCGGCTGCGGGCGCGGGAAACCGGTGATTCCTTCTATCGACGCCTGTTCCACAATGCCGCTCTCGACCTGGAAATCGAAGCGGAGCGTCGCGAACGCGAGGCCTGGAAACCCCACTAACTCCCACAAGAAAAGGGCGCGGCCGATCTTGCCGCGCCCCCTTGCTTTCGTGATGGCTGCTTCAGGAACAGCCGGTCGTCGAACCGCAGGTGTTGCACTTCATGCAGGTGCCGTTGCGCACCAGGGTGAAGTTGCCGCAACTGCCGCAGCTATCGCCCTCGAAGCCCTTCATCTTCGCTTCGGCGGCGCGCTGGGCGCGGCTGTCGCGTCCGCCGGCCATCGCGGCCTCCAGTGTGGCGACCTGGACCGAAACGCCATTGCCAAGCTCTGCCTGCACGCTGGCGCCGATGGCGCTGATGTCCAGCATCTCGGTGTCGTTTCCGGCCTCGAACCCGCCGCCGAACTGCGCATGGTCATGGGCGTGGTCCTCGTCCAGCCGCCGTGCCGCGCCGCCGGTTACCACCGTCATGGAACGTCCGCGCAGATATCCGCGCGAGGCAATCTTTGTGATTTCGGCGCTGGGCGCCGCCGCCGCCACGCCGCTGCCCGCGCCGATATCGTCATCCTGCGGCGGCACATGCGCCAGGTCGGTGCGGCCCAGATAGGAAACGCCCAGTTCGCGGAAAATATAGTCCAGCACGCTGGTGGCGTTCTTGATGGAGTCGTTGCCGATCACCAAACCCGCCGGCTCGAAACGGGTAAAGGTGAAAGCGTCCACGAACTCCTCCAGCGGCACGCCATATTGCAAGCCCACCGAAATGGCGATTGCGAAGTTGTTCATCAGGCTGCGGAAGGCGGCGCCCTCCTTGTGCATGTCGAGGAAGACCTCGCCCAGTTCGCCGTCCTCGT
>JAEZBK010000168.1 GCA_023427355.1 Pseudomonadota bacterium | reverse complement strand
TCCTTGACCAGCGCCCACTCATTGCCGGCGAACTCTGGCTCGTGCAGCGCAATCATGCCGCCCGAACGACCCAGAACCTGCTCAAGGCCGGTCAGGATGGTGGTTTCGGCGGGCGCGTCCTGCAGGGTCATGTCACAACGTATATTGGTCGGGGCGGTAACGGGCGAGGTTTGCAGGGTCCTGGAACCATGTGATCGTCTTGCCGATCGCGCGGCGGAAGCCGTCATGGCCGCCATGCTGGGGAGACCAGTTGAACAGCGCCTTGGCCTTGGCATTGGCCGCCCACAGGCGCTCGACCTCGGACTTGGCCGGGCGCAGACGCGTTTCCTCGGTTTCGATCTCCAGCTCCACGCCCATCTCCTGGGCGATCAGGCGGGCCGTGTCACCGATGGAGATTTCAAAATTGCTGCCAAAATTCACCACCTCGCCCAATCCGGCATCGGATTCCAGGGCGGCGATGAACCCGGCCACGGTGTCTGAGACATAGTTGAAGTCACGGGTTGGCGTCAGCGCACCGAGCTTGATCCTGCGCTTACCGCTGGCAAGCTGAGTGATGATGCTGGGAATGACGGCGCGGGCAGACTGGCGCGGACCGAATGTGTTGAACGGGCGCGCAATGACGACCGGCGTGCCGAACGCGGCATAAAAGGAATAGGCAATCTGGTCGGCGCCAATCTTGGAAGCCGAATAGGGCGACTGCCCCAGCAAGGGGTGCTCTTCGGTAATCGGCACGAAACGCGCCGTGCCATAGACTTCGCTGGTGGACGTATGGATGACGCGCTTGACGCCAAGGTCACGCGCCGCCTGCACGATGTTCAGCGTCCCCTTCACGTTGGTATCAACGTAAGTGTCGGGGGAATGATAGGAAAACGGGATGGCGATCAACGCCGCCAGGTGCAGGACGGCATCGCAGCCCTGCATGGCCGTGCGTACGCCATGGGGATCGCGGATGTCGCCGGCGAAGACATCCAGCTTGGCCTGAGTTTCCTTGGGCGCCTGATCAAGCCAACCCCAGGAACCAAAGGAATTATACAGAACTAATGCCCGGACATCGTAGCCGCGCTCAACCAGCGCCTCGACCAGATGAGACCCGATGAAGCCATCCGCTCCGGTGACCAAAACCTTCATGCCCTGACGCAGCCCTTCCCCAATTCGGCATCTGTTTGAGCAGTTATGGGAAGCCCGTCAACTCCAGCTTTTGTGCTTTGCAGCAGAAGTGACATTACCGTTATATTTCATATGGGTATTTTTTTAACGGTGGGGTCGGCAGCCGCTTCGGCAAACAAAGTTTACTACAATAACATGAGGGTGGTAGTGGTGAGCCCGGATGGTTTCGAACCATCGACCCTCAGATTAAAAGTCCGATGCTCTACCACTGAGCTACGGGCCCACAGGGGGGTGTCCTAACCACGCTCTGTTCCAAGGTCAACCTGCCAGACGCCGTGCCACACAGCGCCAAGCCGCAATATTGCCCTGGGCGACAGGGTCCTATATGCCCAAGTAAAAACCGGGCTGCCATTCGGTCGAAGGGGATGCCGTGCGCACCATCATCGCTATCGTGAAGGGCTGGATCTATCTTCTGGCCTACATCACCGGGGGCAATTTCATACGCCAGGCACGCATCCGCAAAGGCCGCAACGTCAAGATCGCCCCAACCGCCTTTTTCAAGTTCCCGGAGAATATCGAGATTGGCGACAACAGCTTCATCAATCATCTCTGTTCCGTCTGGGCCGCGCCCAACGCCCGCATCCGTATCGGTTGCGACGTGCTCCTGGGACCGAACGTGACGATCGTCGCCTCCAACCACGGCATTGCGCCCGGCCAGCTGGTCCGCGAGCAGGAAGGCGTGGATCAGGACGTGATCATCGGCAACGATGTCTGGCTGGGCACCCATGTCACGGTCACGCCCGGCGTCACGATTGGCGATGGCTGCGTTGTCGGTGCAGGCGCCGTGGTAACAAACGACTTGCCGCCCAACATGGTCTGCGCCGGTGTTCCCGCGCGGGTTTTGCGCCCACGCTAAAATCTCAGCAACGAAAATCCTGGAAGCCTTGCGGTCGCAGAGGCTTGTAAACTCGTGACCACTCGATCGCGGCTTGGTGCAAGCTGAAGACCTGCGCCGTGCGCTGGGCGGCCCCCTCTCCCAGCTTTTGGCGCAACCCCGAATCCGCGGCAAGGCGGTGCAGCGCAGCCATATATTCACCCTCGGTGTCACAGACATAACCGTTCACGCCATTCTGCACGACGTCCTGGTTGCCTGGCACATTGGAGACTACGGACGGTTTGCCCAGCGCCTGGGCTTCCAGAAGCGAGAAAGACATGCCCTCCCAACGCGAGGCCTGCAGGTAGATATCAGTAGTCTTCAGTGTCGCCAGCACATCCTTGGGTGCCTGCCAGCCCAGAATGTCTACCCGGCCCGTGGCATCCAGCACGTCGCGCAATGGACCATCACCGATCCAGCACCATTCCCATTCGGGCGGCGACTGTGCCGCAAGCCGCGCCACCATTTCTGGGTTCTTCTGCGCCCAGATGCGGCTGCTGATCACGATGCGCAAGCGCCCGCCATGCGGCTTGACCGGTTCGCCCGATGCCTTGTGCTGGATTTCCGCGATGTCCACACCGTTATAGACAAGGTGCTTGCGGCCCGGCAGGAACCGGATGGCCTTCAGTTCGCCCGCCGAAGAGGCCACCACCTGGTCGCCCAGAAGGCACAGCGCCCATTCCATCGCGAAATAGGCAAAGCGCTTCAGCTTTCCAATGTCGCGGCGCAGATAGGGCGGACCATGCGGCGAATAGATATTGCAGATGCCCAGCCAGCGGCAGGCAACGCGGCCCAGCGCCCCGGCCTTGGCGTTGTGCATGTGCACGACATCGGGCTTGAGCGCGCGCAGATGGCCGATCAGCACATGCAACGCCGCCCTGTCGGCCGACAGGGAAATCTCGCGGCCTGCATCCCAGGGGATCATGTCCAGCCCCGGCGGCAGCTGCCCGGTGCCAGCCACGAACCCGTTATGCATGCGGCCATAGATCAGCGTGACGCGATGGCCAGCCGCCTGCTGCATCTCGATGAGCTGTCGCACGATGACTTCGGGGCCGCCCAGGAAGCCGGTGGCGACGTGCACGATATGCATGGTCAGACGAAGTCGCCGCTGGTCGAGTCCGCACGCCAGCGCGCCAGGCCCGATTTCAGGTCGGTCTCGAAGACATAGCCCAGCGCCTGCAGCTTGCGCGGCAGGATGTTGGTGGAAAGCGTCAGCTTCCTGACCCGCGCCCGATTGATCGAGGTCTTCAGACCCAGCGCCGTCAGCACTTCAAAGACAAGACCGCCCAGCAACATCAGGCTGGTCGGCACAACAGCCGTGGGAACGCGATAGCCGCCCTCGGCACAGAAGGCGGTGACGATGTCGCGCGTCGTGTAGCGATCGGGATAGGCGAAATTGTAGGCGATCTCATCATTGGGCAGATCGCGCACGAAGAACATGCTGCGCACCATCTCGCCGACATAGCCGCAGGCCTTCACCGCATCGTCGCGGCCCGGATACAGGAAGCGGCCGCGCTTCAGGGCACCCGCCAGGCGGGTGAAATTGCCGCGCTCGCCACGGCCAAAGATCACCGCCGGGCGCACGATGCGCAGCTTGCGGCCCGGCTTGGCTTTCTGCCATGCGCGATGAATGGATTCCGCGATCAGCTTGGAGCGGCCATAGGCGGACGTCGGCGCGAAGGGCCCGCTTTCGTCCAGCGGCGCTTCGGTGGGGCCATAGGCGGCGATGGAGCTGGTGAACAGCACCAGCGGCGCATCAATCTGGTCCGCGAAATCGCAGACATGGATCGCGCCCCATTCATTGGTCCAGAAATATTCCCAGTCCTCATGTCCCGGCGTGGTGTGCACGGCGGCGAAGTTATAGACCTCGGCGCCTTGCGGCGGATTGGCCATCACGATGGGCCTGGTGACGTCGCCGGGCACATATTCGACGCCCGACAGGGGATCCTGCGGCGGCTTGTGATCAACGCTAAGAATGCGGCCATAGTCGCCGCTGGCCAGCATGGCGCGCGCCAGATGGGTGCCGAAGAACCCTGCGCCGCCGAAAATGATTGCCGACCTGCTCAA
>JAEZBK010000255.1 GCA_023427355.1 Pseudomonadota bacterium | reverse complement strand
CATGTCATCCATGCCGGCGCCAACGAACATATGCTGAAGCCCTTCGACCAGGACACGGTGCGCACCAAGCTGTCCGAAATCGGCGTCGCCGTCTAAGGGGGCCGCCGTGACGCCGGAAGATTTCTCCTTTCTGGCCCGTCTCCTGCGCCGCCGTTCCGGCCTCACCGTCACCCCCGACAAGCTCGACCTCGTCACCCGCCGCCTCATGCCGGTGATGCGCCGCTTCGGCTTTCGCGACGCCACGGGGCTCATCCAGGAACTGCGCCTGGGCCGCGAAACGCTGGCCGCCGCCGTCACCGAAGCCGTCACGGTCAACGAGACCTCCTTTTTCCGCGATCCCGCCGTGTTCGATCACTTCAAGACCGTGCTGCTGCCGCGCCTGCTCAAGGCCCGCGCCGCGCAGAAGCGCCTGCGCATCTGGTCGGCCGCCTGCTCCAGCGGGCAGGAAGCCTGGTCCATCGCCATGATCCTGGACGGCATGGGCCTGGCCGCGCGCGGCTGGTCGCTCGACCTCATCGCCACCGATATCAGCCGCGAAGCTGTGGCCCGCGCCGAGGAGGGCCGCTACGACGCCCTCGAAATGGCGCGCGGCCTTACCGATGACCAGCGCGCAAGCTGGTTCCGCCAAAGCGGCGAACATTGGTGCATCACCGACCATCTGCGCCGCATGGTGGATTTCCGCGTCTTCAACCTGCTGGATTCCTTCGGCTGGCTCGACGATCTGGACATGATCTTCTGCCGCAATGCGCTGCTCTATTTCGACCGCGCCGCCAAGGCGGCGGTGCTGGAGCGCATGGCCGACACGCTGGCGCCCGACGGTTTTCTCCTGCTGGGCGAAACCGAAACGACCGAACCGCTCCTCAGCCAGTTCGCGCGCCTGCCGGGATGCGACAGCCTGTATGGCCGCGCCCGCACGCCCGTGGCGCGCTTCGGCTAATCCAGCAGCGCCGAATAGACCAGGGTGCGGATATCGCGGCGCAGCCGCATGCGCCGCGCCTGGGTGTCGATCACCTGGGTCATGAAGACCAGGATCATCTCTTCCGCGGGATCCACGAAGAAGAACGTCCCCGCCAATCCGCCCCAGTTATATTCGCCGATGCTGCCAGGCAGGGCGGCATGGGACAGGTTCTGCATCACCGCCACGCCCAGGCCGAAGCCCACGCCGCGATAGCCCGTCTCGTTGAACAGGTTCGACGCCGGCATCAGGTCGGCGATCTCCGCTCCGCCGGGCAGATGGTTCATCGTCATCAGTTCGACCGTCTTGCGCGAAAGATACCGCACGCCATCCAGCTCGCCCCGGTTCAGCAGCATCCGCGCGAAGCGCAGGTAATCCGCCGCAGTGCCCGCCAGTCCGCCGCCGCCCGATTCCAGCTTCGGGGGCGAGCCATAGCGCATGGTCTTGACGCCATCGTCCCACAGGCCCAGCCGGTCATTGTTGGACCAATAGCAGGTCGCCAGCCGTTGCCGCTTGTCTTGCGGCACGAAGAAATCCGTATCGGTCATGCCCAGCGGGCCGATCAGCCGCGCGTGCAAAAACTGGCGCAGGCTCATGCCGCTGGCCTGTTCGATCACATGTCCCAGCACATCGGTGGAGACCGAATAGTTGAACGCCTCCCCGGGCGAGAATTCCAAGGGCAGCGCCGCCAGCAGCCGCATCATTTCCGGCAGCCCGCCTTCCAGGTCGGGCTCGGCGATGCGCAGGCGGCGATATTCCGCATCGATCTCGGTGCGCTGGACAAAGCCATAGGTCAGGCCCGAGGTATGGCGCATCAGGTCCAGCACCGTCATGGGCCGCGCCGCATCGCGCGTCACGAACGCGCCGGGGCCGCCGCCGGCGAATACCTTCACATCCCCCAGCGCCGGGACGAACTTCGCCACCGGATCGTCCAGCGCGATCGTCCCTTCCTCCAGGAGCATCAGCGCCGCCACCGACGTCATCGGCTTTGTCATGGAATAGATGCGGTGGATGGTGTCCGGCTCCATCGCCGTGCCGCGCACCCGGTCGCGCAGGCCCATCACCGTGTCCAGCACCGTCTCGCCCCGCCGCCACAGCAGCAGCTGGGCTCCCGGAAGCCAGCCCGGGGCGATCCAGTTGCGCTCCAGGAAGGGCGCGATGCGCGCCAGCCGTTCGGGGGAAAAACCGTGACCCATGATGCTCTTTGCGGAAAATCCGTCCTCTGTATACTGAAAGCCATGTCCGAAGCCAAAATCGCCATCCCCGAAGACGAGTTCACCGAACGCTTCGTCCGCGCCACCGGCCCGGGCGGGCAGAACGTCAACAAGGTGTCCACGGCGGTGGAGCTGCGCTTCGACGTCACCGCCTCGCGCAGCATCTCCGAACTGGCGCGCGCCACGCTTCTGTTCAGCGGCAAGCTGAACAAGAAGGGGGTGCTCATCATCCAGGCGCACCGCTTCGCCACCCAGGACAAGAACCGCGCCGATGCCCGCGCCCGCCTGGCCGACATCATCGCCAAAGCCTCCATCGCGCCCCGGAAGCGGCACAAGACGAAGATTCCCAAGTCCAGCAAGAAGAAGCGCCTCGACGGCAAGAAGCGCCGCGCCGATGTCAAGAAAGGGCGTTCACGCCCCGGCGCCGACTAGCGCAGCGCGCCCCACAGCAGCACCAGCGCGAACACCGCCAGCACCATCGCGCCCGCGCGCGCGATCCAATGCGGTCGCACGATCCGCCCCTGTCCCAGCATCGCGCCCAAGGCGATCCAGGTCACGCTGGCCAGCAGGATCATGACCGCCAGTGCCGCCAGGTGCGGCAGCGCCGCATGCCATCCACCCGACAGCGGCGGCAGCACGACAAAGGCGAAGAGGATGGCCTTGGGATTGAGCAGCGTCACAACGAACACCTGCGCGGGCGTCACGCTGCGTTCGGGCAATGTGCCGGAGCTGCGCCACAACTGCGCCGCCACCCATAACAGGTACAGCCCCAGCAACAGCCGCAGCAGCATCTGCGCCATGGGCGAATGTTGCACGAACGGTCCCGCCACAAAGGCCAGCAGGTGAATGGCCGCGAAATATCCGGCCAGCTCCGCAGGCGGCAACGCCCAGCTTCGCCGCAGGCCGCGCGCCGCCCCACCCACCGCCAGCAGCGTATTGGTCGGACCGGGCGTGAACAGCAGCCCCGCCGACATCAGGAGAAAGCCCAGGATCATGGGCGCGCTATAACACAGCTGCTGCGTTAACCGCCTATCAAGTTGTTCGACGTAATTATACCCGCACAGGTTGCAAGTGCGGGCGGAAAAGATGCGGATTTCCTGGATTGCGGCGTTCATGGCGGCGATGACGGTCCCAGTCCTGGCGGGCACCGCCACGGGCCAGTTCGACGTCACCGCCACCGTCCTCGACAATTGTTCCGTCACCGCCAGCGACTTGGCCTTCGGCAATTACGCACCCAGTTCGGGTGCCCCCGCCACGGCCAGCACCACATTGCAAGTCACCTGCACGCCTGCGCTCGCCTACACCATCGCACTGGATGGCGGCACCACCACCGGCGCGGTGGCCGCGCGCGCCATGCGCGATGGCGGCGCGGGCCAACTGTCCTATGGGCTCTATACCTCCAGCGGCTACAGCACGATCTGGGGCGATGGCAGCGGGACAACCCAGACCGTGGCCGGCACCGGCAATGGCGCAGCCAAGGGCCATACCG
>JAEZBK010000101.1 GCA_023427355.1 Pseudomonadota bacterium | reverse complement strand
GTGGACAGGCTTGTGGATGATGCCCATCGCACCGGCCTGCCTCCCCTGATCAGGGCAGACGGAACCCTGCCGCCGTTAACGCCTCGATAACCCTGCTTTTCTAGCGTTTGGGCGTCGAAGGGGGACGCAAAGGTATCGCACACCGGCTGGGCACCGGTCATCCTGGAGTTGCACGTATGCCTGCGGTCATGATCGTCCCCTGTTCCCCGCGCGCCCGGTGCCTGTCCCGCACCCTGCAAGTCGCCCTGTTGCTGATACCGCTGGCGGGATGCGTGAGCACGGGCGGCAGCTTCGACACGCCACGCCAATCGCCGGTGGCGCGCGCAGACCTGCCGCCGGGCGGCACCTGGCAGCAATGCGCGCCCTATGCCCGCGAAAACAGCGCCATCAAGATTTTCGGCGATGCCAGCACCTGGTGGCAGCAGGCGTCGGCCCGATACCAGCGCGAACGCCAGCCTTCATCGGGGGCGGTGATGGTACTGCATGATTATGCGGGGAAGGATCGCGGGCATGTCGCGGTGGTGCAGGCGATTGTCTCGGCGCGGGAGATACGGGTCAACCATGCCAACTGGCTGAATGATGACCGCGTGCTGGTGGACAATCCGGTGCGCGATGTGAGCCAGGCCAATGACTGGAGCGAAGTGCGGGTGTGGAATGTGCGGGTGGGATCGTGGGGGACCAAGGCCTATCCCGTGCAGGGCTTCATCCGCGCAGCCGCTCAGCCGGCGATCGCGGACAGCATGCCTGCGCTGCTGGCGCAGCAGCAAGCGCCGATGAATCCGCCGGACGGATCCCCCTTTGCGCTGACCGAGGAGGACAAGGCGATACCTTATTGAGCAAGCAGGGCGCGTCGAAACCCAAACTGCGCATCAGCAGGGAGTTATGGTCGGAGAGAGAGGATTCGAACCTCCGGCCCCTACGTCCCGAACGTAGTGCTCTACCAGGCTGAGCTACTCTCCGATGCCATGTCATGGGGGTGTGGCCACCCCCGCGCGGGCGGTCCTTATAGCCATGGACCCCCGCCCCCGCAACCGGGGGGCAGCAGGCCCTAAGACTGGGCAAAAGCGCGGCTTTTGCCCGCCCGGCCCTCCGTTGAATCCCCCCGCCATAGGGGCTATGACCACCCCCGATTGGGGCGTCGCCAAGCGGTAAGGCACCGGATTTTGATTCCGGCATGCGAAGGTTCGATCCCTTCCGCCCCAGCCAGCCAGCCGCGTGCGCCCTGCCCCCGCCGCACCCCACAATCCCGCCTCCCAACCGCACGGCCGCTGATTTCAGCCGGATATCACCGCGCGCTCATGCCGCTCACCCGCGACCGGCGCAGGGTTGGGCCATGGACCGTGACGCCATCGCGCTTGTCGCCCAGACCATGCTGTCGCTTTACGGCGGGCAAGCCATTGTCGAACTGCGCACGCGGGCGGCGGCGGCGCTGGATGCGGGCGATGACGAGGGTTTCGCCGCCTGGTCGGCGATCCTGAAGGCGGCACGGCAGACGATAAGTGCCGGTGGCCCGGCGCAGACCAAGGGCGTGACCGGCGGGCTGCGTCAGGGGGCTGATCCAGCCGGGGCCTGAGGCGGCTCCGGCAAGACCTGGGAGCGCGCCTGGGCCTGTTGCAGGATGGTCTGCGACGCCTCCAGGAACAGGCTCATATAATAGGGATCGGTGGTCTCGTTGACATAGCTCTTGAGCGTTTGCGCAAGGCGCATCAATTGCTGCAATTCGTCAGCCTGTTCGGCACGCATTCTACCCCCCTTGATGGCAGGGGTTTGCCCCCAACCATGTCTCCAGCCCTTTTCTCGATGGGCGGCGACGGAAGTAACCAGCGTCCCGCGCGCCGCACTTCTTCAGTACGCGGACAGGTGTAACAGGCACATTCTACCAATTCGTAAAGGCGCACCCGGTTTTCGGTGCGGTTTCAGACGCTTAGGGGTTAACCTCCCCGATCAGGGGAAAGGGAACCTCCTGTTGCGTTGCACGCTTTTTCCTTCCGGTGTGCGCGGCGGGAGTTTGTGCTTGGACGATGTGGATATCTGGCAATCGGCGCGCATGATCCTGAACCGGTATGGTGTGGATGCCGAAGCGGAGTGCGCGGCGCGCGCGCATTATCACAAGGCGCTGATCGATCCGTATGGCGAGCGGGTGTGGCTGCGCATCGGCGCGGCGGTGACGCAGCTGCGCGCGAACATGCCGGTGAAGACGATGCACTAGGCCGGTGCGCGGCTAATGCCGGCGGGGCGGAAACATCAATCGGCCCTGGCTGTTGCGCAGGGCGAAGATGGCCGCCTCGATGGCCAGGCCCATCAAAAAGGGCGTGGCAAGGAGGCCGGGCTGGTCAATGTCGCCATCGCCATCCTCGTCGCGCGCAAAGAGGCTGAGTGCCGCCAGGCCCATGCCGATCCAGAGCAGTCTGCGCATCGTGCCACCCATTCCCATGGAAAGTCCGCCAGGCGCGGGACTCCGCGCGCCGGATAAGGAACTCCGAAGGCTGCGCGGCGTTCCTTTCCGCATGCTTCCAGCAAATTATGACAATGACGATCCCCTGGCGCGCAGGTTCCGGGATTTCGTGGCCCGCCCCAGCTTTCCCTGCGTGGGCGCCAAATCGGCGCTGGCGCGCGGGCAATTGTCGTTCGTGGTGGCGCGCGACATCACATCGGCCTGGGACGACCTGCGCATCTATCCGGCGCTGTACAATTTCGCACGCAGCTATCGCCCCAGGCGGTCGCTGTTCCAGAGCTTCGTCGTGCTGTTCCGGGGACCGCGTGCCCTGAGCGAGACGGATTTCGAGAAATACATGTGGGAGCGGCTGCAATCGCTGACCGACAAGGATGAATGGCATGGCCAGCGTCACGACCCCACGGTGAGCGACGATCCGGCCAATCCGCATTTCTCGCTAAGTTTTGCGGGCGAGGGCTTTTTCTGCGTCGGGCTGCACCCGCGCGCCAGCCGCCCGGCGCGGCGTTTCATGGTGCCGGCGATGGTGCTGAACCTGCACGACCAGTTCGAGGCACTGCGCAAGGACGGGGTGTATGAAAAGCTGCATGACCGCATCATCGAACGCGATGTGAAGCTGGCGGGGTCGGCCAATCCCATGCTGGCGCGCCATGGCGAAGCGTCGGAGGCGCGGCAATATAGCGGGCGGATGGTGGATGACGCCTGGCAATGCCCCTTTCACCGCAGGAAGGCCGCCCATGCGCTTTGAGATACCACCCCGCTCGGGCACGGCCTTCACGCTGGACAAGGGGCAGAAGCTGAAGGTGATCGATCCGCAGGGCGAGCAGGTGTCGGACCTGCTGGCCTTCCGGCGCAGCGATCCGCGCGAGGTGATCTCGTCGGGGCGGACGCTGGATTACCTGAGCAGGATCTATCTCACCACGGGCGATGCGATCTATTCCAACCGCAGCAACATATTGCTGCGCATCGTGGAGGACATGGTGGGGCGGCACGACTTCCTGCTGACGCCCTGTTCGCGCGACACGTTCCGCATCATCTATGGCGATGCGAACCCGCACCAGGGCTGTTTCGGCAACCTGGCGCAGGCGCTGAAACCCTATGGCATCGGGGAGGATGACATTCCCACCGCCTTCAACGTTTTCATGAATGTGCCTGTGGATGGGGTGACGGGCGAGATCAAGGTGCTGCCGCCACTGAGCAAGGCGGGCGACCATGTGGTGTTCGAGGCGATGGAAGATCTGATCATCGGCATGACGGCCTGTTCGGCGTTGCAGTCGAACAACTACGCCTTCAAGCCCATCGCCTACGAGATCCTGCCGTGAATACGGTGCTGGTGATCGGCAGCGCGGCGGCGCTGGCCAGCACGGTGAGCTTCGCGCCCCAGGCGTGGAAAATCATTCGCAGCGGCAAGACCGCAGACATCTCGGCCGGCATGTATGCGATCACGGTGGCGGCGTTCGCGCTGTGGCTGGCCTATGGCGTGATGCTGCGGCAATGGCCGCTGGTGGCGTCGAATGCCATCTGCCTGCTGCTGTCGGGCTTCATCCTGGTGATGAAGCTGCTGCCCGACCGCACGACCAGGCGGATCAGCCGGAAAC
>JAEZBK010000078.1 GCA_023427355.1 Pseudomonadota bacterium | reverse complement strand
GTCTGGAAGAAGCTGGTGCGCGCGATCCAGGGTGATCGCACAGACCAGGCGGCGATGCGGGAAAGCCTCGAGGAAGTGATCGAGGAAAGCGAGCGCCAGTCGCCGGCGCTGTCCGAGGCCGAGCGCGTGATGCTGGCCAATCTGCTCAAATTTGGCGAGCTGCGTCTCAAGGACGTCATGGTGCCCCGCGCCGCGATCATCGCGGTGGACGAAAGCGCCAGCATGGATGAGCTGGTGCAGTTGTTTCGCGAGGCACAGCATTCACGCCTGCCGACCTATCGCGAGACACTCGATGATCCCACGGGCCTGGTGCATGTGAAGGACGTTTTGGCCTTGTTGCAGGATGCGCCCGGTGGGGGCTATCGCTTGCCCCAGGCACCCATCGGGGGGCTGCGCCGCCCGATTCTGTTCGTGCCGCCTTCGATGCGGGCGCTGGACCTGCTGCTGAAGATGCAGACCGCACACACCCATCTGGCGCTGGTAATCGACGAATATGGCGGCACCGACGGCCTGGTTTCCATCGAAGATATCATCGAGGAAATCGTAGGCGACATCGCTGACGAACATGACGACGAGCCCATTGTGCTCAAGCGCGAGGGTGACAGTTTCATCGCCGATGCCCGCATGGAACTGGAGGATTTCGCCAAGGATGCAGGCATGGCGCTGCCGGTGCCCGAAGATAGCGAAAGCGTGGATTCGGTGGGCGGGCTTGTCGTGTCGCATCTGGGCCGCGTGCCGCAGCGCGGTGAGATCGTCGAAGGGCCGGAAGGTTTCCAGTTCGAAATCCTTGAGGCCGACCCGCGCCGCGTCCGCCGCCTGCGCATCCGCCCGCCCACGCCCACGTCCACGGACAACGCGTCTTGACGCGCATCGGCGATTCGCTGCGCGGGCTTTCCGGCTGGCGGCGCCTGGCTGTCGCCATGCTGGTGGGCGCGCTATCCGCTCTTGCCTTCGCGCCTTTTTATCTTTTCCCGCTGTTGCTGCTGGCACTGGCTTGCCTTGCGTTGATGCTGGATGGAGCACATGGCGTGCGTGCCGCAGCCTTCACCGGCTGGGGCTTTGGCTTCGGCCAGTTCCTGGTGGGGCTGCACTGGATTGCCTATCCTTTCATGGTCAATCCGCAGGCCCATCTGTGGCAATTGCCCTTCGCGGTAACGCTGATGCCCGCAGGGCTTGCCCTTTTCACGGCGATGGCCTGCGGGGTTGCAGCTCGGTTGCGTGCGCGCGGCGCCGCACGGCTGGTGCTTCTGGGATCCTCGCTCGCCATCGCCGAGTGGCTGCGCGGGCATCTCTTCACTGGCTTTCCCTGGAACCTGCCAGCCTATGCCTGGGGGGCTTCACCCGAGATTATGCAGGGGGCAGCCCTGTTTGGATCCTATGGCCTTTCGTTCCTGACCGTGTTGTTGGGTCTGTCTCTCGCCGATTTGGCGCGCCGGCGAATCCTGTTGCCGATCCTCATGCTCGTATTGTTTGCGAGCCTGTGGGGCTGGGGCGCACTCAGGCTGTCCCAGCCCACAGATTATGAACCGGGCGTGGCGCTGCGGCTCGTACAGCCCAACATCCCCCAAGCCGAAATGCACGGCCGCTTCATTCCGCGCAACTGGCAGCGCTTGAATGTCCTTACCCAAGAGCCTGGCAAGCCCACCCACATCATCTGGCCGGAGTCGGCAGCCGTATTTCCGCTCGCTCGCTCTGCTGATGCGCTGGCCACGATCGCACAGATTACACAGGGCGGCGCATCGCTGATCACAGGCACGATCCGGATTGACGATCAGAACCGCTTTTTCAATAGCCTCTATGTCTTCGGCCCCGGTGGCAGGGCGCCCACCGTCTACGACAAGCACCATCTGGTACCGTTTGGAGAATATCTGCCACTGGCGCCACTCCTGGGACGCATGGGCTTCGCCAAGCTGACGGAAGGAGCAAGCGGATTTTCCGCTGGCGAGGGCGCACGACGCCTTGCGGTATCTGGCGCCCCGTCCATGACACCGCTGATCTGCTATGAGGCGATATTCCCCGGTGCGGTCGTCCCGCCGGCAGCGCGCCCCGGCTGGTTCGTCAATGTCACGGATGATTCCTGGTTTGGCCCCTGGGCCGGACCCCGCCAGCACCTGCTGATCACGCGCATGCGGGCCATAGAGGAAGGCCTGCCTATCGCTCGCGCCGCCAACACCGGTATCAGCGCAGTGATAGATGCCAAGGGCCGGATTGTAACAAGTCTGGGTCTCAATGAGGCCGGCGTGATTGACGCAGGCTTGCCTAAAGCCTTGCCCGCAACGGTTTATGCACAATATGGCGATCTTGGATTTGCCATAATTTTGCTGGCTGCTGTCGCCTTCGCAATCGTCCTTTCGGCACGGCGGCGCTGACGGTTTGATACGTTTTTGTATTTCGCTTAGATTTTGATTGCGGATAGGTGTATCCCGTCTCGCGCGGGTGCGTATTACCCGCATCCAGGGGGTGTGTTCTGGTGCCGAAGAAACAAGCCAATCCCGTCGACATCGTGGTCGGCAACCGTGTCCGCATCCGGCGCATGCTGATCGGCATGAGCCAGGAGAAACTGGGCGAGCTGCTGGGCCTGACCTTCCAGCAGGTGCAGAAATACGAGAAGGGCGTGAACCGTATCGGCGCGGGCCGCCTGTTCGACGTCTCGCGCATACTGGGCGTGCCGATTGATTATTTCTACGACGGCGTCGCCGCGCAGAACCAGCAGGAAGGTTTTGCCGAGGACAGCGCGCCGCCAGTGATGGAGTTCGTCTCCTCTGGCGAGGGCTTGCAATTGTCGCTGGCTTTCATGAAGATCAAGGACGCCAAGGTGCGCAAGCGCGTGCTGGACCTGGTCAAGAGCCTGGCAGAGGAAGAAGCCGAAAAGGACGGGGCCGTCTAGGTTTTGGGGCGGGAGGCCTTCTCTTCCAGTCCCGACTGCGCTTCGCGCCGGTTCAATTCGGCGTAGACATCCTCCGGCGTGATCCCCGCCGCCGACCACATCACCGCCAGGTGATAGAGCACATCGGCGCTTTCGGCCCGAAGCGCACGCGGATCACGCTGGGCTGCGGCAATCACCGCTTCCACCGCTTCCTCGCCGAATTTCTTGGCGCATTTCTCCACGCCGCCGGCCATCAGCCTGGCGGTGTAGGAGGTATCCGGATCGGCGCCCTTGCGGGCGGTGATAGTGGCGAAAAGCCGGTCCAGCGCGTGTTCACTCATAATGGCTCCCTAGCACACACC
>JAEZBK010000040.1 GCA_023427355.1 Pseudomonadota bacterium | reverse complement strand
GTCCGCCGCAGCGGCTTCGCCTTCGGCAGGCGCGGCTTCGGCCGGCTTGGGCGCCGGGATCGGCGCGGGCGCGTCGGCATTCTGGCGCAGCCAGGCGATCAGGTTGATGCGGTCCTGGGCCGGGCGGATACCGGCGAAGCTCATCTTGGTGCCGGGAATGTCGGCGCCGGGCGAACGCAGGAACTTGAACAGTTCGTCATAGCTCCACTCGCCGCCCTTGTTCTTCAGCGCGGCCGAATAGGCAAAGCCATCATGCATGGCCTTCTGGTGGCCCACGACGCCATAGATGTTCGGGCCGATCTTGTTGGCGCCGCCCTTCTCGAAGGTGTGGCACTGCAGGCAGCGGCTGTGCAGGGCTTCGCCCGCCTTCACATCGGCAGAGGCCAGCACCGTGCCCCAGTCGGGCATGGCTTCGGCAACGGGGCCGGCGGCGGCCGCGGGGCCTTCCTCGGTCACGCCTTCCACGACATAGCCGGGCTTTTCCGGCTCCGGCGCGTGATAGAGCGTCTCGGCCCCGATCTTGATGACAAAGATGAAGACCAGGGTGCCCAGCACGGCGCCGGCGATCTTGTTCCACTCATAGGAATCCATGCGGGCAAGCTCCCTTAAACCGGGCCATCGGACCGGTGCAAAATACGGGGGGACATTACCCGCCCGGACCCCGCCGTCATTGCGGCGTAGCGTCGCATAAAATATAGAGCGCGCCTGACCTTAGAGCCGGTTCCCGCCATGAACCCCATCGTGATTATCCCGGCCCGCATGGCCTCGTCCCGCCTGCCCGGCAAACCCCGGGCGGATATCGGGGGGGTGCCCATGCTCGGGCGGGTCTGGGCGAAGGCCATGAAAGCCGGGATCGGCCCGGTGATCGTGGCTTGTGCCGAGGACGAAATCGCCGATGCGGTCGAGCGGGCGGGGGGCCATGCCGTCCTGACCCACCCGGACCTGCCGTCCGGCTCGGACCGGGTCTTCGCGGCCCTAGAGGGGGTGGACCCGGGCGGACGATATGACACGGTCATCAATTGCCAGGGCGACCTGCCGGCCCTGGACCCGGCCCAGCTCCAGGCGGCGGCGGATGCCCTGCCGGGCCATGACATCGCCACCCTGGCCGCCCCCATCACCGACGAGGCCGACCGGGTGAACCCCGCCGTGGTCAAGGCCGTGGTGGCCTGGGACGGCGATGGCGGGACGGGCAAGGCCCTCTATTTCAGCCGCGCCACCGTGCCCACCGGGCCGGGGGACCATTTCTACCATGTTGGGCTCTATGCCTGGCGGCGCGCGGCGCTGGCCCGGTTCGTCCGCCTGCCGCCCTCGCCGCTGGAGCTGCGCGAGAAGCTGGAACAGCTGCGCGCGCTGGAAGCGGGCATGAGCATTGCGGTGGCCAAGGTGGACAGCGTGCCGCTTTCGGTGGATACGCCTGAAGACCTGGAACACGCGCGAAAGCTTCTGACGTGAGCGACATCCTGCAGACCGCCAAACGCATCGCCTTCCAGGGTGAACCGGGAGCCTATGCCAACCTTGCCGCGCAGCAGGCGGTGCCGAACGCGCAGGCGATACCGCAACCCACCTTCGAGGCGGCGATTGACGCGGTGCGTTCGGGCGATTGCGACCTGTGCGTCATCCCGGTGGAGA
Source organism: Pseudomonadota bacterium (assembly GCA_023427355.1). Lineage (GTDB taxonomy): Bacteria > Pseudomonadota > Alphaproteobacteria > Micropepsales > Micropepsaceae > Rhizomicrobium. The sequence continues at coordinate 4,991 of JAEZBK010000040.1, read as the reverse complement.
ATTCGCTGATCGGCCGCATCGCCGACATCCATCACCTGCTGCCCGATTCAGGCCTGCATATCGTGGGCGAACACTTCCTGCCCATCCGGCACCAGTTGCTGGGCCTGCCCGCCGCGACGCGCGATGGCGTGACAGATGTCTATTCCCAGCTTCCGGCGCTGGCCCAGTGCCGCACCCTCATCAAGACGCGCCGGCTGAAGGAGCATCACTGGTACGACACCGCCGGTTCGGCCAAGCATGTCGCCGAACTGAACGACCCGAAGGCCGCCGCCATCGCCTCCACCCTGGCGGGCGAGATCTATGGGCTGAAGGTGCTGCAGGCCGATGTGGAAGACGAGCATCACAACGCCACGCGCTTCCTCATCATGGCGCGGCAGGCCCAGATGCCCGCGCGCGATGGCAAGGTCGTCACCAGCTTCGTCTTCCGGGTGAAGAACGTGCCGGCCGCGCTCTACAAGGCGATCGGCTGCTTCGCCACCGCGAACATCAACATCACCAAGCTGGAAAGCTACCAGATGGGCGGCTCGTTCAACGCCACCCAGTTCTATGCCGACATCCAGGGCCATGCCGAGGACCCGGCCGTGGCCCATGCGCTGGAAGAACTGCGCTTCTATGCCGCCAAGCTGACCGTGCTGGGCGTTTATCCGGCGCATCCGTATCGCGAAGACATGCCCTGATGTCTGATCCCCACCGCCCTTCGCCGGCTTAACCGCTTCGCTGGCCGTCCATACGCTGCCGCTATGGACCGGGCACCTCCCCTTCCTGGTGCGCTGACGCGCACGAAGGGGAGGCGGGGGTTTGCCCAAGCCGAGGGTCGCGCCGCGTCGGTACGCTGTCGCTACCGACCGCTGCGGCGCTCGCGCTTAAGGCTTGATGCGACGGCTAGCGTGTTTCTGCGCCCAGGCATCCATCGCCATCAGCACCGGCTCCAGCGAACGGCCCAGGGCGGTGAGCGAATATTCCACCCGTGGGGGGATCTCGCCATAGTCCTTGCGCGCCACCAACCCGTCCGCCTCCATCTCCTTCAACGTGCGCGCCAGGGTGCGATGGGTGATGCCGCTCAAGTCGCGCTGCAACTGGTTGAAGCGGCGCGGCCCCTGGATCAGCCACCAGATTGCCATCACCTTCCAGCGACCGGCGAGCAGGTCCAGCACGCTTTCGGTGGGGCAACCCAGGGTCTTGGGCATGGGGGGCGGTATCCTTGGGGACCGTACTTGCGAAACGGTACCATCCTCCCGAACTATGGCCGGTAGCAAGACGGCCGCCGTCGCGGCCGGGAGGATGACATGAAGACAATCACCGAAGTTCTGCGCAGCCAGGGCGGCCATTGGGTCGGCGACGGCTTTCCCGTCCGCTCGCTCTTTTCCTATGACCGCCAGGCCCAGGAGAACAGCCCCTTCCTGCTCTTCGACTATGCGGGCCCCTCCAATTTCCCGCCCGCGCTTTCCCCGCGCGGCGTCGGCCAGCATCCGCATCGCGGCTTCGAGACCGTGACCATCGCCTATGAAGGTGAAGTCGCGCACCGCGATTCCACCGGCGGCGGCGGCACCATCCGCCCCGGCGATGTGCAGTGGATGACGGCGGCGGGCGGCATCATCCATGAGGAGTTTCATTCCCCGGCCTACACCAAGACCGGCGGGCCGTTCCGCATGGTGCAGCTCTGGGTCAACCTTCCGCAGAAGGACAAGATGGGGAAGGCCGGCTACCAGGGCATCACCAGCGACACCATACCGGTGGTGGACGTGGCCGATGGCGTCACCGCGCGCATCATCGCGGGCGAACTGGGCGCTGCGAAGGGCCCTGCGCGCACCTTCAGTCCCATCAACCTGTGGGACGTGAAGCTGAAGGCGGGCGCCACCGCGACGCTGGAATTGCCCGATGGCCATACCAGCTTGGTGGCGGTGCTGTCCGGCCATGTCACCGTGGATGGTACCGGGGCGGGCGAGGCCGAAATCCTGCGCCTGAGCCGCGAGGGCACCGGCGTGACGGTGACGGCCGATGGCGACGCCACGCTGCTGGTGATGACGGGCCAGCCCCTGGGCGAACCGGTGGTGGGCTATGGCCCCTTCGTGATGACCTCCGAGGCGGAGATCCGCCAGGCCATCACCGACTTCAACAGCGGACGGTTCGGCGCCGTCCCGGCCTGACTTTTTCTCAACCCTGACCAGGGCCGTGTCGCGAAAGCGGCGCGGCCCTTTGCTTTGACGGTGCGAAAGCGCACGAAAGAGCGTATAAGCGCGGGATGCAAGGAAAGGTCACGCCATGAGCAGCTTTCCCGCCACCACGGTCAAGGTCGTATCCGTCGAGCCGCGCAGCGATTCCAAGGTCGCCATCACGCTGGAAATGCTGGTGGATGTGCATCGCCTCGCCGATGTCACCGGCGAATTGATGCGCATGTCGGTCAAGCAGATGAAATCCGAGCCGAAGAAGAAGAAATAGCGCGCCGCCCTTTTGCGGCCGCGTCAGTGCGCGCGCTTGTGCGCGTCTATCACCTCGGCGGCCATGCGGGCATAGCGCGCCGCTTCGTCCAGTCCGCCCATGGCCAGGGCGCGGGCGGCCTCGCGCAGGCACACCGCCGGGTCGCGGTCGGGCAAGGGGGCGACGGCATCAATGTCCAGGAAAAGGGCGCGCTTGGCGGTCATGGCGCGGGAACTTGGGTGCAACCGCGGCACAAAGCAATACACGCATATAGGGGGGACAGGTTGTGGCTACCCCTCAGCCCAATCCTTCACCAGATGATGCGCAATGGCGAAGAAGGGCGGCAGCTTCATGCCGTCCCGCAGGCCTTCCTTCAGCCAGGCCCGCGCCTCGTCCCTTGAAAGCCAGCGCGCCTCGGCGATTTCGGCCCCGTCGATCAGCACATCCTGCGACGTGACCTGCGCAAAGCAGCCCAGCATCAGCGCCGAGGGAAATGGCCAGGGCTGGCTGCGATGATAGCGGACATCCGCCACCGTCAGTCCGGTTTCTTCCTTGACCTCGCGGCAGACCGCTTCCTCCACCGTCTCGCCCGGCTCGACGAAACCGGCAAAGGCCGAGAAGAGATTGTCCACGAAGCGCACATTGCGCCCCACCAGGCACTGGTCGCCGAAAATGGGCAGCATGATCACCACCGGATCGGTGCGTGGGAAATGCTCCGCCCCGCAGCCGGGGCACAGGCGGCGATACCCGCCATCCTTCGCTTCGGTCGCGGCGCCGCACTGGGCGCAGAAGCCGTGCCGGGCATGCCAGTCCAGAAGCGCCTTGGCCTGTCCGGCGATGGCGGTGTCGCGCGCGGGCAGCACAAAGGCCGCCGCCCGCATCTCGCGGAATTCGCCGTTCAGTTCGGGCGGGTTTTCGTCCCGGCCCAGATCCACGGCGAAGACCGGCTGCTCCCCGTCCCGCCCCAGCAACACGACCGGACAGCCCTCCCATTCCCCCCGCCAGGGCAGCAGGCGGATGCGGTCTTCCAGCAGCAGCGGCCGCATCTGCCAGAAGGGCAGGTACAGGCCCTTTTGCCGCCGCACGGCCAGCCAGTCTTCGCCAGGCCGTTCGGCGCTGGCCCGATCCAGGGGATTTCCGGCGAAATGCATGGGTTCCATCCCTCCCGACTCGCATTTTTCGGCGCCATTGCCTATATCCCGGCACGGAAGTCGGCGGGCGGTACTGTCGCTAACCTGGTCAGGCGGGGAACCGAGCAGCCATACCGAATTTGTCCCGGGTCGCCGGCTTCCACCTTTCCCCAATTTTGTCTGTTTTGAGCCGACTCCTTGCGGGGCCCGTTGCTATAGTCCGGCCATGTCCGAAGCCCAGCAGCCCTATCGCGTCCTTGCCCGCAAATACCGCCCGGCCGATTTCACCGGCCTGATCGGGCAGGAGGCGCTGGTGCGCACCCTGTCCAACGCCTTCGCCACCGGCCGCATCGCCCATGCCTTCATGCTCACAGGCGTGCGCGGCGTCGGCAAGACCACCACGGCGCGCATCATCGCCCGCGCCCTGAACTGCATCGGGCCCGACGGCACGGGCAAGGAGCCGACCATCCAGCCCTGCGGCGTGTGCGAGCCCTGCACGTCGATCGCCGAAAGCCGCAATGTGGATGTGCAGGAAATGGACGCGGCCTCGCGCACCGGCATTGACGATATCCGCGAGATCATCGAGGGCGTGCGCTATGCCCCGGTGGCGGCGCGCTACAAGGTCTACATCATCGACGAAGTGCACATGCTGTCCAAGCAGGCCTTCAACGGCCTGCTCAAGACGCTGGAAGAGCCGCCGCCGCATGTGAAGTTCGTCTTCGCCACGACGGAAATCCGCAAGGTTCCGGTGACGGTGCTGTCGCGCTGCCAGCGGTTCGACCTGCGCCGCATCGAAAGCGCGGAACTTGCCGCCTATCTGGGCACGCTGGCGCAGAAGGAAGATGTGAAGATCGAAGACGCTGCCCTGTCGCTGATCGCCCGCGCCGCCGAAGGCAGCGCCCGCGATGGCCTGTCGCTGCTCGACCAGGCGATTGCCCATGGTGCGCTGGAAGGCGGGGCGATCACCGGCGAGATGGTGCGCGCCATGCTGGGCCTGGCCGATCGCGGCCGCGTGCTGGACCTGTTTGAAAAACTGATGAGCGGCAAGCTGCCCGAGGCGCTGGCCGATGTGACCGCGCTTTATGATGCGGGCGCCGATCCGCTGGCGGTGATGCAGGACCTGCTGGAAACCACGCATTTCCTGACCCGCATCAAGGTCGCGCCCGCCGCGCAAGGGTTCTTCGATGGTGGCAGCGCCGAGGCCAAGCGCGCCGGCGAACTGGCGGCGAAACTGTCGGTGCCGACGCTCACCCGCGCCTGGCAGATGCTGCTCAAGGGGCTGGTGGAAGTGCGCGATGCGACGCGGCCGATCCTGGCGCTGGAAATGGCGTTGATCCGCGTCTCCTATGCCGCCGACCTGCCCCCCACCGACAAGCTGGTGCGCGATATTCTGGAGAATGGCGCCGCCCCGCGCGGTGGCGCACCCGCGCCATCCTCTGGCAC
>JAEZBK010000006.1 GCA_023427355.1 Pseudomonadota bacterium | reverse complement strand
TCCGAGCCCTGCGCCAGCAGGCGGCGGGCAGCGGCGGCAGCCGGTGCGCCACCATTGCCTTCATCCTCCACCATCAGGACCATGCTGGGATTGTTGGCGTCGAACATGGCGAGCTGCGCCGCCTTCAGCATGGACTGGGCCAGCGCGCGCGTGCCCGCATTGGTCGAAGACAGGGGCAAAATAATGCCGATGCGCACGGGCGTGACGCCATCGGGGGTGCCGGGCAGGCGCAGGAAGCTGGCCTGATCGCGATTCAGCGGATTTGGCGCGGGCGGGTCTTCGGGGATGGGGGGCGGGGCTTCCACCACCGGCGGCGGGGGCGGGGGTGGGGGCGCAGGCTGGGCACAGCCTGCCACGACTATCCCTGCCAGCGTGGCAATGGCAAAAAGGCGGGCCAGACCAACCCTGCGAAATGACAAAAGCATCACACCATCCTTCAGAGGGGGCGAAATCTAAGCCCCCCGCTCCTTCGGGTAAACCGCCCGAAACAGGTTCCGTCCTGGCAAAACCGCTGGAAGCCGGTCTTCATGTGGTCGCCACCCCTATCGGCAATGCGCGGGACGTGTCCCTGCGGGCGCTGGACGTGCTGCGGTCCTGCGACCTGATCCTTGCAGAGGATACCCGCGTCACCGCGCGGCTGCTGGCCATCCACGGCCTTCAGAAGAGCCTGGCGCCCTATAACGACCACAATGGGGCTGAAGCCCGGCCCGGCATCCTGGAAAAGCTGCGGGGGCAGGCGCGGATCGCGCTTGTCAGCGATGCCGGTACACCCCTGGTGTCAGATCCGGGATTCAAGCTGGTGCGGGCGGCGCTGGATGAAGGCCTGGCGGTGCATGCCGTGCCCGGGCCTTCGGCAGCGCTGGCGGCACTGACTCTGGCGGGGCTGCCCAGCGACCGATTTCTGTTCGCCGGCTTTCTTTCCTCCAAGGCGGGTGAACGCGCGCGGTCGCTGGAAGAGCTCAAAGGGGTACGGGCCAGCCTGATCTTTTTTGAATCGCCACAGCGCCTGGGCGAAAGCCTGAAGGCAATGGCGCAGATACTGGGCAATCGTGATGCGGCGGTGGCGCGTGAACTGACCAAGCTGCACGAAGAAATGCGGCGCGGCACACTGGCCGAACTGGCGTCGCATTATGAAAGCGCTGACCCGCCCAGGGGCGAGATCACGCTGGTGATTGCGCCGCCCATCGAAACTGCGCCCGATACCGCCGCGATGGATGCCGGCCTGAGGGCTGCGCTGCCCTTCATGCCTGTGAAGGCGGCGGCGGACATGATCGCAGGGCTGACCGGCGCGTCACGCAAGGCGGTCTATGACCGGGCGCTGGAACTGAAGGATGAATAGAAGAGCCGCCGAAACGCGTGGCCGCCGCAGCGAAATGCTGGCGGCCTGGACACTTCGGCTGAAGGGCTATCGCATCCTGGCGCGCCGCCAGAAAACCCCTTTGGGCGAAATCGACATGGTGGCTCTGCCGCTGTTCGGCCCGGTCTGTTTCATCGAGGTGAAGGCACGCGGCGATCTGGGGATTGCCGCGCTGTCGGTGGCGCCAGCACAGCGGACTCGCATTGCCCGGGCGGCCAACCTATATCTCGCTGGGCGCCCCGAGCTTCAGGGACGCGGTGCGCGTTTCGACATCATCGCCGTCGCGCCGGGGCGGTGGCCCAGGCATCATGCCGATGCCTGGCGCGCGGATGAATTGTAACGAGGGCAGGCAATGACACGCACCGTCGCGATCCAGATGGACCCGATCGAGAAGATCGACATCAACGGCGATTCCACCTTTGCGCTGGCGCTGGAAGCGCAGCAGCGCGGCCACGCCCTGTTTTATTATGGACCGCGCGACCTGTCCTGGCGCAATGGCAAGGTGACGGCGCCGATGCGGCCCTTGTCCGTGCGCAACGTAAAGGGCGACCATTTCACGCTGGGCGACGCCGAAATACGTGACCTGTCCACGCTGGATGTGGTGCTGATGCGCCAGGACCCGCCCTTCGACATGGCCTATATCAGCGCCACCCACATGCTGGAGCGCATTCACCCCAGGACACTGGTGGTCAATGATCCGGCTGAAGTGCGCAACGCACCGGAGAAACTCTTCGTCACCACTTTTGCGCAGTTCATTCCGCCCACGCTGATATCGTCTGATCCGCGCGCCATTCGCGCCTTCCGGGATGAACACCAGGACGTGATCCTCAAGCCACTCTATGGCAATGGCGGCGCCGGGGTTTTTCGCGTGCGTCCCGACGATGAAAATCTGGGGTCGCTGCTGGAAATGTTCACGGCCTTCTATCGCGAGCCGGTAATCGTGCAGCGCTATATCCCCGAGGTGCGCAAGGGCGACAAGCGCATCATCCTGGTGGATGGTGAATTTGCCGGCGCCATCAACCGCGTGCCTGCGGCGGGCGAGGCGCGCTCCAACATGCATGTCGGCGGCAGGCCCGAGGCAACCGAACTGACGGCGCGCGAAAGGGCGATCTGTGCCGCCATCGGCCCCGAACTGAAGAAACGGGGTTTCATCTTCACCGGCATAGACGTGATCGGGGATTACATGACCGAGATCAACGTCACCTCGCCGACCGGCATCCATGAAGTGCGCCGCTTCGGAGGCGCAGATATCGCCGCGCTGGTGTGGGACGCGATCGAGAAGAAGCGGCGCTAACCGCCGCCCAGAAGGCCCAGCGCCATGCTGTACTTGCCCACCAGCGCCGCATCGTAGGCCGACGCCGTTCCCGAATTGTTGCCGATGCTGGGCAAGGTGGGCGGCGCGTTGGTCTTCTGGTAGGTGCTTTGCAGGGACGACAGCACCGTCAAAAGCGTCGTGCGCGCGAAGTTCGCGCCGGTGCGGGTGGAAATGTCCAGCGTTCCAGAGAAACCGAGGCCGAACGTGGTTGTGTCGGTGGATTCGATGGGCTTGCCCTTGGCATCTGTCTTGGGGGCGGTCAGCACCCCCGCAGGGATTCCCAGCCGCGACAGCGCATCCAGATCCTTGGGGCCTGAGACCAGCTCCAGAGT
>JAEZBK010000293.1 GCA_023427355.1 Pseudomonadota bacterium | reverse complement strand
CTCATGGCGAATGCTGCCCATCAGCCGCCGGCCCTCGGCATGGCGGCCCTGGTGCATCTCGTTCTTCGCCTTGGCATAGTCGGCATGGGCACGGGCAGCAGCGAAACCCGAAGCATGGCGCGCCGTGATGCCGGGCATGTCCCTTTCCAGCTGGTCCAGCGTGGCATGAAACTCGACCGCGTGCAGGTGTAGCGCCTTCTCGGTCCAGCTGGCGGAAACCTGGCGATAGGTCACCAGCACATCCGGCAGGACACAGACCGCACCGCGCGCCGCCATGCCAAGATAGAGATAATAGTCTTCCGCCATGCGGAAACTGGCGATGGTCTCCATCTCCAGCTGACCCAGCACATCGCGGCGCATCATCACCGTCGCGATGTTGATCTCGAAATCCACCAGCAGGGCATCGAAGAGATTGCCGGAACGGTGCCGCGGCACCACCGTGCGCAGCAGTTCGCCCTTTTCGTTGATCTCGCGATAGCCGGTGTAAGAGAAGACATAATCTCCCTTGGCGAGCTCTTCCATCTGCCGCTGCAGGCGCGGGGGCAGGAAAAGATCGTCATGGTCCAGGATCGCGACCCACTCGCCCCGCGCCTCGGCCATCGCCCATTGCCGCGCCTTGCCCAGCGGCACCGTCTCGGCGCTACGGAAATAGCGCAGCCGCCCATCGTCAAAGCTCTTGGCGATGTCCGGCGTGGAATCGGTTGACGCGTTGTCCCAGAAGACGAGTTCCCAGTCCTGGTAGGTCTGGTCATAGACCGACTGGATCGCCTGACGGACGAAATTCTCGCCATTCAGGCAGTTCATGATGATGCTGACTTTTGGCATCAAAGCATTCCTGCGAATTCGCGGATCGCCGCGATCACCTGGCCCTGCTCGTCGTCGGTCAGGGCAGCATGGAGCGGGATGGTGATGATCTCGTCCGCTGCGGATTCGGCCACGGGGAACGGGCCGGGCGCGGCGAACAGCGACAGCCGATGGTTGGGCTGGTAATGAAAACCACTCTCGATGCCCCTGCCCTTCAGGAAATCGCCCAGTGCATCGCGCTGTCCGCCACCGACCCGAATGACGAAGATGTGCGGCACGATCTCGTCCCAGTTGAGATCCAGCACCGTCACCAGATTGATTCCCGCCAATGACTGGCGATACCGCACCGCCAGTTCGCGGCGGCGGGCGCAGAAAGCATTCAGCTTGGTCAGCTGTACGCGCCCCAGGGCGGCGTTGAGGTTGCTCATGTGATAGCGATAGCCCTGGTGATTGACGTCAAAAGTCCAGCTGCGTTTTGCGGCGAAGCGGGCCTCGGTGTCCCTTTCCACGCCCAGCAGGCGGGCATCACGCGCCAGTCGCGCCACTTCCGGATCGGCCGTGACCAATGCACCGCCCTCGCCACTGGTGATGTTCTTGATTCCATCGAAGCTGAAACAGACCACGTCACCGCGCGCTCCCACCTTGATGCCGCCATGGCGACCACCGATGGAATGGGCCGCGTCCTCGATCACGCGCAGACCATGCTTCTGTGCAAAATCATAGACCGCATCCAGCCCGGCGCTGCCGCTGGCATAGTGAACGGGCATGATCGCACGGGTAGCGGGCGTCAGGCGGCGGGCTGCGTCGTCCATGTCGAGATATAGGTCGCCCGGCCGCACATCGCAGGCCACCGGCGTGGCACCCGTGGCGCGGATGGCCTGGAAAGACGCAACATAGGTGATGGTGGGAACCAGGACCTCGTCGCCCTCACCCAGGCCCAGCGACGAAACCCCAAGCTGCAGGGCAGCCGTGCCGGTGGCAACGCAGACCACATGGCGATCGGTGCCCAGATACTGCGCGATTTCCTCCTCGAAGAGCCGCACGTCCTCGCCCATGCCCAGATAGCCGGTATCAATGACGCGCGACAGGGCGGCCTTTTCTTCCTCCCCCACAAGCGAGCGTGAAAGACGGATCACCATGTGTGTCACCAGCTATAGGCGATGCCGTCGAGGGCGCGCGTTTCGGCTTCCGACGGATCATGTTCAAGGCTGCTCAGGCTGAGGGTCAGGCTGGTGCCGGGACCAATGCCCTGCAGCGCAAACCACAGGCCGGGCGGGATGGTCAGCCGGGCATACTCGGCGGCACGACCAATGGTGTGCGCGTCAAAACCCGCACCGTCATGCAGCACGAAACGCACAGCCCCCACCGGCACGACCAGGTTCAGGGTCGCGCGCATGTGACGGCGCCAGCTCTTGATCGCGCCTTCATGTATCTCGGAAAAATAGGCCTCGCCAAAGCCTTCAAAACCGTCCCAGCTTTTCTTCAGCCCATGCAGGACGGCGCCAGCGTCACCGGGAATGAGCTTCAGCGGCGAAAGTTTGACGCCGGGCATCATGCGCGCGTCCAGATTCGTCCATGCGCGGCAGCGATCTTTTCATACTCGGAAACCTGGTCCAGCGTCAGCGCATACATGTCTGCGCCGCCTTTGTAGAAGCAGCTGTACCAGTCGGCGATGAAGCGGATGCAATCGCGATATTCCAGGTTGGCTTCCCAGCGCAGGTGGAACAGGGCCTTGTCGCAATTCAGCTTGAGCAGGCCCGCCTCGTGGAAAGGCTTGCGCTCCAGGATGCGCACCGCCTCGCCCTCGGGCTTCCACTGCTCCGCCATTTTCTCGATCAGGTCGAGCACCGTGCGGTTCTGCTCGGCGCGCGGTCCGAAATTGAAGGCCTCGCCATGCAGCTTCGCGTCTTGCGCCAGCGCCGCGCCCAGCGTCAGGTATCCCGAAAGTGGTTCCAGCACATGCTGCCACGGCCGCGTCGCGTCGGGGCTGCGCATTTCCAGCGGGCGGCCCTCGTTCCAGGCGCGCACGCAATCCACGATGATGCGGTCCTTGGCCCAGTCGCCACCACCGATCACGTTCCCGGCGCGGCCAACGCCAATGCGCACGCCATCGGCAGGATTCTTGAAGAAAGACGCGACATAGGAACGAACCACCAGTTCGGCAGCGCCCTTGGAACCGCTATAGATGTCGGTGCCGCCCAGCTCGTCGGTTTCCTTGTAGCCCCACACCCATTCGACATTGTTGTAGCACTTGTCGCTGGTGATGATGACGCCAACGCAAGGATGGCTGACATCGCGCAGCGCCTCCATCACGTTCATGGTGCCGACGATGTTGCTGGTCATGGTCTCGACCGGGTCGGCATAGGACAATGAGACGATGGCCTGTGCCGCCAGATGGAAGGCAAAATCAGGCTTGGATTCCGCCAGGATGCGCTTGACAGCGGGCAGGTCGCGCACATCGGCGATGTGATGGGTGATCTTCCCGGCCAGGCCCAACTCCTCGAACATGGAGGGCTTGGAGGGAATGTCCTTGGAAAGACCAACGACCTTGGCCCCCATCTTCAGCAGCCAGGCCGTAAGCCATGTGCCCTTGAAGCCGGTATGGCCGGTGACCAGAACGGTCTTTCCGGCATAGGTGCGGTCCAGCAGATTCGAAGCCACGCGCGTTACCACTTCTTCCACTTGGCGCGGCCCGAATCCCACATCTGGTTCAGCTCGGTCTTGTCGCGCAGCGTGTCCATGCACTTCCAGAAGCCGGGATGGCGATGGGTCCAGAGCTGGTGTGCCGCCACAAGGCTCTCGAACGGCTCCTTCTCAAGCATGATGTTGTCGCCGTCGGGGATATGGTCGAACAGGGCCGGCTCGCAGACGAAGAAACCGCCATTGATCCACGAACCATCGCCCTTGGGCTTTTCGAGGAAGCGCTGCACCTGGCCATGATCGTCCGCCTCGAAGGTGCCGAAGCGGCCATCGGGCTGCACCGATGTCATGGTCATGGCCTTGCCATGCTTCTTGTGGTCGGCGACCAGCGCCTTGATGTCCACGTCGGAAACACCATCGCCATAGGTGAGCATGAAAGGTTCGTTGCCCAGATGCGGACGGGCGCGCTTGACGCGGCTTCCCGTCATCGTGTCTTCGCCGGTTTCCAGCAGCGTCACCCGCCAGGGCTCGCTGCTGTTGTTGTGGATGGTGGTCTTGTTCGCCGCCAGGTCGATGGTCACGTCGCTCTGGTGCAGGAAATAGTTGGCGAAATATTCCTTGATGACATAGCCGCGATAGCCCAGCAGGACCACGAAGTCATTGAAGCCATAATGGGAATAGATCTTCTTGATGTGCCAGAGGATCGGCCGGCCG
>JAEZBK010000239.1 GCA_023427355.1 Pseudomonadota bacterium | reverse complement strand
GCTGTCGCTGGACAATGCGTTCGACGATCAGGATGTGGCCGAGTGGCTGGCGCGCATGCGCCGCTTCCTGGGCCTGAAGGAGGATGACGCCATCGCCGTCACCGCCGAGCCCAAGATTGACGGGCTTTCCGCCTCCCTGCGCTATGAAAACGGCCTGTTCGTGCAGGGCGCCACGCGCGGCGATGGCGCGGAAGGCGAAGACATCACCGCCAACCTCAGGACCATTGCCGACATTCCGCTGCGCCTGTCGGGCAAGCCGCCCAAGGTTCTGGAAGTGCGTGGCGAGGTCTATGACCCACAAGGCCTTTGCGGCCCTGAACAGGCGCCAGGAAGCCGAAGGCAAGCCGACTTACGCCAACCCGCGCAATTCCGCGGCCGGGTCGGTGCGCCAGCTCGATCCCGCCATCACCGCCGGCCGCGCGCTCAATTTCTTCGCCTATACCTGGGGCGATATTTCCGATCTGCCGGCCGAAACGCAAAGCGGCGTGATCGAGAAATTCCAGGGCTACGGCCTTCCGGTCAATGCCGAGATGAAACGCTGCGAAAGCGCCGAGGAATTGCTCGCGGTCTATCGCGGCATCGCGGCGAAACGCGCGAAGCTGGGCTACGATATTGATGGTGTGGTCTACAAGGTGGACAGCCTGGCGCTGCAATCGCGCCTGGGCTTCGTCTCGCGGTCCCCGCGCTGGGCCATCGCGCACAAATTTCCCGCCGAGCAGGCGCAGACGGTGCTGGAGGATATCGAGATCCAGGTCGGCCGCACCGGCAAGCTGGCCCCGGTGGCGCGGCTGAAGCCGGTCACGGTGGGCGGCGTCGTCGTCGCCAATGCCACGCTGCACAATGAAGACCAGATCGCCCGCCTGGATGCGCGCATCGGCGACACGGTGGTGATCCAGCGCGCGGGCGATGTGATCCCCCAGGTGGTGACGGTGCTGCTGGACAAGCGGCCCAAATCCGCCAGGCCCTACAAGTTTCCCGACACCTGTCCCATCTGCGGCAGCCACGCCGTGCGCGAGGTGGATGAAAAAACCGGCAAGATGGACGTGGACCGCCGCTGCACCGGCGGGCTCATCTGCGATGCCCAGACGGTGGAACGGCTGAAATATTTCGTCGCCCGCGATGGTTTCGATATCGAAGGGCTGGGCGGCACCCTGATCGAACTGTTCCATGACCGGGGCCTGCTCAAGGAACCCGCCGACATCTTCGCCCTGACACAGAAGCCGAAAGACGTGGCCCAGGTCCTGGCCGAACACCGCGCCGCGCTCAGCGAGGAGCGCCGCGAGGCGCAGGGCAAGGAGCCTGCCAAAGCCGCCAAGGCGAAAAAGAAGGACGAAGGCGAAGGCCGCCAGGTGGAAAACCTCATGGCCGCCATCGAAGCCCGCCGCAGCATCGGGCTGGACCGGCTGATCAATGCGCTGGGCATCCGCCATGTCGGCGAAACCACGGCCCGCCAGATCGCCCGGCATTACCTGACCATCGAAGCCTTCCTCGATGCCATGAAGGGCGATGCCGTCATGGCCGAACTCCAGCATATCGAAGGCATCGGCGCCGTGGTGGCCGAGGCGATCGGTGATTTCTTCGGCGAAAAGCACAATCGCGACGCGCTGAACCGCCTGCTCAAATGGCTCGATGTCCAGCCGATGCAGGCGGCGGCGAAAAATTCCCCCGTCTCCGGCAAGACCGTGGTCTTTACCGGCACGCTGGAGAAGATGACCCGCGCCGAAGCCAAGGCCCGCGCCGAAAGTCTCGGTGCGAAAGTCTCAGGCTCCGTCTCTGCCAAGACCGATATCCTGGTTGCCGGTCCCGGTGCGGGTTCCAAGCTCAAGGATGCCCAGAAGCACAATGTCCAGGTGATGGACGAGGATGCCTGGCTGGCGCTGGTTGGCGGCTAGATCGCCACCGTCGCCCGTTCCAGCCAGGCGCGCGTTTCTTCATCCACCAGGTGCGACAGGCTTTCGCGCACACGGGCATGATACAGGTTCAGCCATTCGCGCTCTTCCGCCGTCAGCAGGTCGGGGTCCACCAGGTTCAGGTCGATCGGCGCCAGCGTCAGCGTCTCGAAGCCCATCATGCGCCGCTCCCCGCCCATGTCCCTGGGCGGCGTCACCACCACCAGGTTCTCGATGCGGATGCCATAGGCGCCGGTCTTGTAATAGCCGGGCTCGTTGGAACAGATCATGCCGGGCAGCAGCGGCTGCATCACCGGCTTCTTGGAGATATTCTGCGGCCCCTCATGCACCGACAGGTATGATCCCACGCCATGGCCGGTGCCATGGTCGTAGTCCAGCCCCGCCTCCCACAAGGGCCGCCGCGCAAAGCTGTCCAGTTGCATGCCGATGGTGCCGTCGGGGAAATGCGCGGTCGCCAGCGCGATATGGCCCTTCTGCACGCGGGTGAAACGGTCCTGCATCTCCACCGTGGCGGTCCCCACCATGATGGTGCGGGTCACGTCGGTGGTGCCATCGGGGTATTGCGCCCCCGAATCCAGCAGGAAAATCTCGTCCCGGTTGATCGCGCGGTTCGATGAGCGCGTCACCCGGTAATGCACGATGGCGCCGTTGCTGCCCGCCCCCGTGATGGAATCGAACGACAGGTCGCTCAGGCATCCGGTGGCGCGGCGAAAGCCTTCCAGCTTCTGCGCCGCGTCTATCTCGGTCAGCTTGCCGTCCGCAGACGCCACCGCGAACCAGGCCAGGAAGCGGCACAGCGCCGCCCCGTCGCGAATATGCGCCTTGCGCATGCCCTCGATTTCCAGCGGGTTCTTGCACGCCTTGGCCAACTGGCACGGGTCGGCGGCGCGGATGATCCGCGCCCCCGCCTTGGTCAGGCGGTCGAACACCGCCTGCGCGGCCGTGGCGGGATCGGCAACCACGGCCTGTCCCGCCAGCGCGTCCAGGGCCGCCGCAAATTCTTCCGGGTCGCGCAGTCGCACGCCATCGCCCAGATGCGCACGCAGTTCGGGGCTGCGCTTGGCCGCGTCCAGGAACAGGTCGCTGGTGGCGTCGCTGTAGAGAATGGCAAAGCCCAGCACGAAGGGAGTGTGCGGCAGGTCGCTGCCCCGGATGTTGTGCAGCCAGCACACGGAATCGGCCAGGGTGATGACCGCCGCCCGTGCGCCTTTTTTCTTCAACTCCTCCGCCAGCCGCGCCCGCTTCGCCGCCGCCTCCTCGCCCGACAGGTTGAAACCATGCGGCGCCGCCTTGTTCATCGGCGGCGGCGGCTGGTCGGCCCACACCGCGTCAACCGGGTTGCTGTCCTGCGCAACAAGCGTCGCGCCCGCCTGTTCGCAGGCCCGCGCCAGGTGCGCCACGCCATTGGCGGTGGACAGCCAGGGATCGAAGCCGATCCGCGCGCCCTTTCCGACGTGGCCGGGAATCCAGCCCTGCGGTCCTTCGGCCACCAGGTCGCGTGGCGCAAACAGCGTCACGTCGGTC
>JAEZBK010000188.1 GCA_023427355.1 Pseudomonadota bacterium | reverse complement strand
GGAAATCATAGGTCGCGGCCTGGCCCTTCAGGTCGTGGGCGGCGCGCAGCAGCGCGGCGCGGGACGCAGGATCCGCCTTTGCCGCGTAACTTTCGCGCGCCGCGGCCAGGGTGTGGATGCCATCGGCGGCCATGCCGGAAAATTGCGTCTTCAGCGTCTCCATGGCGCTTTCGGCGCGCTTGAGCGCCGCCATGTCAACGCCGCCAAAGCCGCCACCGGCCTTGGCCTTGAGCATGTTGGGCGGCATGAACAGTTCGATGGGCTGCTGGCGTGCCATGGCTGCTCTCCTTACTCCGCCGCCTGCCTGGCGGCGGTGCGGCGCTCCGGGCCGCGATGCTCGTCCTGGCGGCGGCGCCGGCAGGGTCCGAAATAGGCAGTGGTGCGCACATAGGGCCTGGGATGCTCGATCACCGAGGCCAGGCGCGACATCATCGTCTTGACCGAGACGGGCTTGGCGATGAATTCGTTGATGCCGGCATCGCGCGCCTGCTGGACATGCTCCAGCGAGGTATGCCCGGTCAGCATGATCACCGGCACGAACGGGTTGGGCGAGGTGGGATTGCTGCGCACCATCCGCATGAAATCCAGGCCCGACATGCCTTCCATCACCCAGTCCAGGATAATGATGTCCGGGTTGTGTTCGCGGCAGGCTTCCCACGCGGTCTCGCCGCTGCCCGCCTCGTGAATCTGCAGCACGCCGAAAGCCTGCAGGATGGTGGTGACGAGCTTGCGCATGTGGACATTGTCGTCCACCACGAGAATCTTCAGCCGATCGAAATGATAGCCGCTCATGACCCAAGGCCCTTGGCTGCGCGAATGCGCACCCTCACGCCATCACAGTGGTGTATCCGGTGTTAACGCTGCGTGAAGAGGGGGGGCGAAAAGGGCGGTTTTCCGGCCTTTGCAGGCGCATTCAGTCGCTGAACTGCTCGGACAGGATACGCTCATGCAGGCTGTGGCCCTTGTCATAGAGCATCGTCATGGCGATGGAGCGGTCTTCCGCCACATCCACGGCGCTGATGTCGCGCACCTCGAAATCATCGGCCACGGCGCTGACCGGCCGCTTGGCGCTTTCCAGCACCTCGAAACGCACCCGCGCCCGGTGGGGCAGCAGCGCGCCGCGCCAGCGCCGGGGACGGAAAGCCGAGATGGGCGTGAGGGCGAGGAGGGCGGCGTCTATGGGCAGGATGGGGCCATGCGCCGACAGATTGTAGGCGGTGGACCCCGCCGGGGTCGACACCAGGATGCCATCGCAGATCAGTTCGGCGATGCGCGGGCGGTCGTCCACCATCACGCGGATCTTGGCGGCCTGGCGGGTTTCGCGCAGCAGCGAAACCTCGTTGAAGGCGACCGCCTCGACGATCCCCGTCTTGGTATGGGCCTGCATGCGCAGGGGATGGACCACCGCTTCCTCGGCCAGGCGCAACCGCTCCAACAGGTCTTCCTCGCGGAAGTCGTTCATCAGGAACCCGACCGATCCCCGGTTCATGCCGTAGATCGGCTTGCCCTTGTCCAGGAAGGCATGGAGCGTCTGCAGCATGAAGCCATCGCCGCCCAGGGCGACGACGATGTCGGCATCCTGCGGACCGGCGTCGGGATGGCGCTTGCGCAGCGAGGCCAGGGCGTCGCCCGCTTCCGCGGTGGCGGTGAAATGCAGCTTCATGTCGGCAAGGTGCGAAGAAGGACGGGCATGCCGGACGCTATCACAGCCCCATGGGCAGGTGAAATCAGGCTTCGGCCCGGATCTGTTCCAGCGCGGCGGGACGGGCGAGGCCGAAAATGCCTTCGGTCTTGCTGATCTGGACCGGCGTCAGGGCCGCATGACCATGCCGGCTCTGGCGCGACAGGTTGAAGACGGTGGGGAAGACCGAGCGGTCAATGCCTGCGGCGCGGCAGGCCAGCGCCACGCGGCGCGCATCATCCTGGTAGAAATAGGCGCGGAACCGTTCCAGCTCGATGTCCAGCATGCGCGCGAAGGCGAGGTCGAAAAGATCGGCCTGGCCCTGGCTGAGCACGCGCATCAGGAAACCGGCCTTGAGCTGGCCGGAGGCCGCGAGCTTCTCGATCAGCTTCTGCGCGCTGTCCGGCGGCGGATCCTTGGGCGCAGGCGCTTCGCTGTGCAGGGCCTTGCTGGCGGCGGCCAGCGCATTTTCCACCTGGCGCGGCGCCATGTGGTAGTTGGCCTGGATGTAGGTCTTGAGCGCGTCCGACACCCAGTCGCACATCTTGGTGGCAAGCTGCGGCGGCAGGTCGGGACGGCGCACCAGCGGATCGGTCAGCCCGGTCATGGCGCGCGATTTCTCGACCAGCACATTGTAGGTCGCTTCGGAAATCTTGGCGGTGACGTTGCGCACCAGCGCCAGGAGCACCGATTCATGCTCGGAATGCGCCAGCGCGCTGGTGACGGTTTCGCCGATATGGGCGCGGCCCGCCACGGCTTCCTGGTGCGGCGCGCCGGCTTCGGCGATCAGCTTCAGCATGTCCGTTTCCGTCAGCAGCGGACTGTGCAGGATGAGGGGGCGCGCCACCTCGATGCTGTCGTCCACCAGGAGCAGGATCAGGTCGTGCGGGGCCGTGGTGTCTTCGGTCAGGCGCTGGGCCAGCGCCACGCGGATCGCCATTTCGACGTCGCGGGTGAGGCGGCGCAGGATGTCGCGCATCAGTTCGCGCTCGCGCTGGTTCAGCCCGGAGCCCTGGATGCGATAGAGGGAGGCGACGGCGAGATAGATTTCCTCGCGGCTGGCGCCACTGTGCGGATTGATGGCGAGCTGGGCCAGGCGGCCCATGTCGCTCATGTCATGTGCGGTCAAGCCCACAGTATATGCCCCATGCTTCTGCACGGCTCATGGCCGCACTACGCGATTTTTCTACCAGAAGCGTCGTTAACAGGCCGTTAAGTGTATTGTTAACCGCGCGGAAATCATGTCCGCTCCCGGTCATGCCGACACGCATGCTTCTCGCCATTGACCAGGGCACCACATCCAGCCGCGCCATCCTGTTCGACGCAAAGGGCAGGCCGCGGGCCAGCCATGCCGTCGCGCTCAGGCAGATTTATCCGGCCAGCGGCTGGGTGGAACATGATCCGCTGGAGATCTGGCGCGGCGTGCAGCGTTGCGTGCGCGCGGTGCTCAAGGCCGCGCCCAGGGGCAGCAGTGTGGCGGGGCTGGGCATCACCAACCAGCGCGAGACCAGCCTGATCTGGGATGCCGACACGGGCAAGCCGCTGGCCAACGCCATTGTCTGGCAGGACCGCCGCGGCGCCGAACGCTGCACGTCCCTCAGGCGGCGCGGGCTGGAGCCTATGATCGCGCGCAAGACCGGCCTGCTGCTCGATCCGTATTTCTCGGCGACCAAGCTGGAATGGCTGCTGAAATCCGTGAAGGGGGCGCGGGCGCGGGCCCGGCGCGGGAAAGTCCTTTTCGGCACCATAGACACATGGCTGGTCTGGAAACTGACCGGCGGCCGGGTGCATGCGACGGATGTCACCAACGCCTCGCGCACCATGCTGTTCAACCTGCGCACGCGCGCCTGGGACGATGACCTGCTGCGGCTGTTCGGCGTGCCCGCGGCCATGATGCCCCAGATCAAGGACAGCGTGGACGATTTCGGCACGACCACGCTGTTCGGCGCGCCGCTTCCCATTCGCGGCGTGGCGGGCGACCAGCAGGCCGCCAGTTTCGGACAGGCCTGTTTCGCGCCCGGCGACGTCAAGGCGACCTATGGCACCGGCTGCTTCGCGCTGGTCAATACCGGCGCGGCGATCACCCGCTCGCACAACCGGCTCATCACCACGGCGCTGGCGCAGGAGCAGCACGCCATCGAGGGCAGCATCTTCATCGCCGGCGCGGTGGTGCAGTGGCTGTGCGATGCGCTGGGCGTGATTGCCCGCTCGCAGGATGTGGAAGCGCTGGCGGCCAGGGGCAGGGACATGCCCGGCCTGTATTTCGTTCCGGCCTTCACCGGGTTGGGCGCGCCCTATTGGGATGCGCAGGCGCGCGGCGCCATCCTGGGCCTGACCCGCGATGCGGGCGCCGCCGAAATTGCGCGGGCGGCGCTGGATGCGGTGTGTTTCCAGACGCGCGACCTGCTGGAAGCCATGGCGCGCGACATGGCGCGTTCGCACATCCGCCTGCGCGAACTGAAGGTGGATGGCGGAATGGTCGCCAATGACGCCTTCTGCCAGCGGCTGGCAGACCTGACGGGGCTGGCCGTGGCGCGTCCGCGTGTCACCGAAACCACCGCGCTGGGCGCGGCGCTCCTGGCGGGGCTCGGCGTGGGCCTATTCCGCACCCGAAAGGACATCGCGCGGCTGTGGGCGCTGGATCGCCGCTTCGTGCCCACCATGAAGGCGGCCGCGCGCGATGCGGCGTGGCGCGGCTGGCAGGCGGCGGTGCGCCGCGTCCGCTAGCCCGGATGGTGCGGCGCAGGATTGACAGGGCTGTTCCGTACCCGGACAGTCGGGCGCATGGGGGCAACACAACCGTCCGGGCGCGATAGCGGGCAAACCGCACGCCGGTCCGACAGCCTGTCGAAACTGAACCAGGCGGCGCGCACGCTGTTTGTCGCGCGGGGCTACCACGCGACCCGTCCCCAGGACATCGCGCGCGAGGCCGGGCTGGGCCATGGCACCTTCTACCTGCATTATGCCGACAAGCGGGCCTGCTTCCTGGCGTTCGTGGAAGCGGCGCGGCAGGAACTGGATGTCTATGTGCGGCAGCGCCGCGTTCCCGACGCGCCGATGGAATCGTGGATCGGCAACACCATCGCGGCGATCTGCGATTATTCCCAGGAACATCCGGGCGTGCTGCGCGCGGCGCTGACCGATGAAAGCCTGATAGACGCCGAAGGGGCGCAGGCCACGCCGCTGCTGGTGCGCTGGGGACAGGAATGGGCGCAGATGCTGCGCCAGTCCGGCGCACAGGGCGACGTGGATTGCGAGATTGCCGGCCAGGCGATCGTCGGCGCCATTCACCAGGTCAGCCGGGCTGCGGCGCGCGGCCATGTGCGGCGCGAAGCCCTGGTGGAACATCTCACCCGCTTTATCACCCGCGCCCTTGCCGCCGCCTGATACCGATCTTTCCGTTCCGGTCAGCGATTCCTGGCCTATTGTGGGACGGATATTCCTGCGCCATAGTTTTTCTACAACCCATGCCGCCATCCGGCGTGTGTTGTCCCGGCGGCGTTGCGTTCCGTAAGTAGGCGTTGCTTTCCAAAATATCGGCATTCACCCGCGCGGGAGCTGCATCCCGCGCGCAGGAAGACTATTGCCCGTGGTGGTTGGGGACGAAGAACCGTGCGCGCGCGTGGCATTGTCATGCCTTGCGCGGCGCTATCATTGCGATGGCCAGTCCGTGCTTGTGGCGGACGGCTCTGCCGAAAACTGTGCCTGGCTGGCGGCGCGGTTTCCCGGCCTTCCGTTGCGCCCTTCCACCGATGCGGCGGTGCGGGCCGCCATCATCGCGGCGCATGGCGCGGCCTTGCAGCAGGAAGCGGTCGAAGGCCTGAAGCGGCGCTTTCCCGAACTGTCCGCGCACCGCGTGCTGACGCGGGGGCAGGGCGTGGGGCTGTCCGCCCTGGGCGCATCCGTGCTGACGCTTCTGGTCCTGTGGCCCGCACAGGTTCTGGTGCTGCTGGCGTTTTTCCTGTCCGCGGCCTTTGTCGCCAGCGGCCTGTTCCGCGCGGCGCTGGCCTGGATCGGCGCGGGCAAGCCGCCGCGGCCCTACAGCGCCTCGCGCCACGGCCTGCCGCGCTACACCATCCTGGTGCCGATGTACCGCGAGGCGGCGGTGTTGCCGGGACTGGTTGCGGCCTTGGGCGCGCTCGACTATCCGCGGGCGCTGCTGGATATCAAGCTGGTGCTGGAAGCCGATGATGACGAGACCATCGCGGCGGCCCAGGCGTGCAGGGGCCCGTTCGAGATCATCAAGGTGCCGCCGGGCGGGCCGCGCACCAAGCCCAAGGCGGCCAATTATGCGCTGGCCTTCGCGCGCGGCGAATATCTGGTGATCTATGACGCCGAGGATCGCCCCGAACCCGACCAGTTGCTCAAGGCGGTGGCGGCGTTTCGCGCCAGCCCCCGCGCGCTGGCCTGCGTGCAGGCGCGGCTGAATTTCTACAATGCGGATCACAACTGGCTGACCCGCATGTTCGCGCTCGATTATGCGCTGTGGTTCGACATGCTGCTGCCGGGCCTGGACCGGCTGGGTGTGCCGATGCCGCTGGGCGGCACCTCGAACCATTTCCGCACCCAGGTGTTGCGCGACATTGGCGGCTGGGACGCCTTCAATGTCACGGAGGATGCGGATATCGGCATCCGCCTGTCGCAGCTGGGCTACCGGGTGTCGATGATCGACTCCACCACCTTCGAGGAAGCGCCGGTCAGCCTGGGGGCCTGGCTGCGCCAGCGTTCGCGCTGGCTGAAGGGCTATATGCAGACCTGGCTGGTGCATATGCGCGATCCGCTGCGGCTGCTGCGGCAGGCCGGCATTCCCGGCTTCCTGGCGTTCCAGTTTTTCCTGGGCGGCGGCATCGTCTTCGCGCTGGTCAATCCGCTGCTCTGGGTCCTGTTCCTGGGCGCGTTGCTGTTCGGCTGGTCCCTGAGCGAGCATGCCGTCACGGTGCCGGGCATGGGCCTTCTGGCCAACAATGTGCTGCTCACCGCGCTGGCCATGCTCTCGCCGTTGCGCAGCGGGCGGCGTGACCTGGCGCCCTATGGCCTGACGGTTGTTTTCTACTGGGCGCTGGTGAGCGTGGCGGGCTACCGCGCGCTGGCGCAACTTTTCACCCGGCCCTTCCACTGGGAAAAGACCATGCACGGGATCACGCCCCCGGCATGAGATGTGCGCTCGTCCTTCTGCTGGCCTGCTGTCCCTCCCTCGCCATGGCGGGCGCGTGGACGCGCGAGGAGGGCGGCGTGCAGCAGATCAGCGCCGTGCTTGCCAGCCAGGCGGACCACAGCTTCGGCAGCAAGGGGGCCATTTCCTTTCTCAAGGGCGTCGTGCAGACGCACACCGAATATGGATTGCGCGACTGGTTGACCCTGATCGGGGCGAGCGAAAGCGCCTATGTCGAAATCACCCAGCCGGGTCTTGCGCCCTATACCGCCTTCAACCAGGGCATCGAGGGCGGGGCGCGCCTTCGCCTGCGCGGCGGCGCCTGGGGCGTGCTGTCGGCCGAGGCGTCCTATCGCAGCGCCGGCGCCTTCAATTTCGCGGTGTCCGCCAATCCCGTGGCGCCCGGCAATGGCGTGCGCCTGCGGCTGCTGTATGGGCGCAGCACCCGGCTGGACGGCCGCGACGCATTCCTCGACATTTCCGCCGGGCGGCATTTCCTCTCCGGGCCGCGCGCCGATGAAACCGCGCTGGATGTCTCCACCGGGCTGTGGCTCACGCCGGGCAACATGGTGATGCTGCAAAGCTTCAACCTGTTCGCGGGCGCGGGCGGGCTTGCCGCCTATGCGCCGTTCGAGAGCCACAAGCTGCAGGTCTCGTGGGTCACGCGCATGTCGCGGCATTTCTGGCTGCAGACCGGCGCGTTCGTGTCGCCCATGGGCCACAACACGCTGCAGGAGCGGGGATTGCAGCTTTCGCTCTGGACGCGGTTCTGAGGAAAAATTTGCCTCGAATTGCAGGGATTTTGCCACCGCATTCGTAAGGCGGCCCGGCCTAGCGTGCCGTCATGGGGCTTGAAGCGGAAAAACCGGCGGATGATGCGGCGGCGCGGCTGATCGCGGCGGGGCGCACGCTCCTGGCGCAGGGCGATGCCGCCTTTTCGCTGACCCGCCTGTGTAGCGAGGCAGGCGTGACGCTGGCCGATTTTCGCGCCAGCTTTTCGGGCAAGGCCGATCTTCTGCAACAGCTCATGGACCGCAAACCCGAACCGCCCCAGGCCGATCCCTGGCTGGAGCGCCGTCTGCGCGTGTTCGAGCGTGCCCTGTCGGCGCTGGAGGAAAAGGCCGACGCGCGCGACCGCCACACGCGCGATGCGCTGGCGCGGATGGAAGAAAAACTGGCGGCGCTGGATGGTGCGCCGGTGCCACTGACGCTGGAGGAAGCCCTGGACCGGCCCGTGCCGTTCCAACCCCGCGCCGATGCCGAGCCAGGCGCGCCCGTCCCGCAGACGGAGCCGGTGGAAGCCGCGGAACCGGTCCCGGAACAACCCAATCCGCTCCTGCTGGAGCCATTGCAGCCCGCACCGCCCGTCAAGCTCGATGCCGAGGTGCTGGATCAGGCGCGCCGCGCCGCGCGCGCCCATGGCCGCAAGCAGCAGAAGAAGCGCC
The DNA here is from genome assembly GCA_023427355.1 of Pseudomonadota bacterium. Taxonomy (GTDB): domain Bacteria; phylum Pseudomonadota; class Alphaproteobacteria; order Micropepsales; family Micropepsaceae; genus Rhizomicrobium. Next base: position 5,211 of record JAEZBK010000188.1, on the reverse strand, counting down.
GCGCCGCCGCGCGCATCCCCGAACGCATGCTGGTTGCCGGCACGCTGGCCATCCTGATCCTCTGCGCCTGCGCCGCGCTGACACTGGTCAATGCCGGGGCCGCGCCCGTGCAGGCCGCCGGTGGGGCGACCGCGATGCGCGCGATGCCGGATACGCCGCTGGCGCGCCTGGTGCTGCGTGCGCAAGCCGGCGATGCCCAGGCCCAGCGCGCGCTGGCGCAGGCCTATCTGAAGGGCGAGGGCATCGGGAAGGATATTGCAGCCGCCAGGATGTGGGCGCAGGCCGGGGCGGAAGGCGGCGATGTCGAGGCGCAATATCTCTATGCCAGCCTCTTGCGCAGCGGCGCGGCGCGCGAGGCGAAGGCCGCGCTGGACTGGTTCGGCAGGGCCGCCCATGCCGGCGACGTGCAGGCGATGCACAGCATGGGCCTGGCCTATGCGCTGGGCGAAGGCGTGGCGCGCGATGAAAGCCAGGCTGCGGCCTGGTTCGCCAAGGCGGCTTCGCGCGGCTTCGTGGATGCGGCCTTCAACCTGGCGGTGCTGTATGAGCGCGGCCATGGCGTGGCGCAGGATCCGCGCCAGGCGCTGCGCTGGTATCGCGCGGCCGCGCAGGCGGGGGATAAGTCTGCGGCGGCGCGGGCACGGATCCTGGCCCAGCAGGCGCGCTTGTAAAGGTGCGGCGTCCGCCGCAATGGCGGACCCAGGCCCTGGTGAACTCCGCGCCCAGCAGGAAGATCATCGCCGCGAAATAGATCCAGAGCATCATGATCAGCAGGCCCGCCGCCGCGCCATAGATGTCGGCGGAAATCAGGTTGGTCAGGTAATAGGCGATCAGCGCCTGGCCGCCCTGGAACATCAGCGCGGTGCCGCAGGCCCCGACCAGAACATCGCGCCAATAGAGCCGCTTGTTGGGCAACAGCTTGTAGATCGCCGCGAACAGCAGCGAGAGCAGGGCAAAGCCCAGTCCGAAATTGAGCAGCCAGACCGTCAGTTCGGACAGGGCCGTGTAGCGCTCCAGATACTGGCCCACCGCGCGGATGGAGCTGGCCAGGATCATCGAAAGGATCAGCAGCACGCCCAGCCCCACCACCAGCAACAGGCTGAGAACCCGTCCGCGCAGGATCTGGTAGATATAGGACTCCTTGCGCGGGGCCTTCCAGATCACGTTCAGCGCGTCTTCCATCTCGGTGAAGACCACCGATGCGGTGATCACCGCGAAGGTGATGCCCAACAGGCTGGCCAGCGGCGACAGGTCGGCATAGCGGGTATGGATGATCGCGTTCTGCACCAGCGTCGCGCTTTCGGGATTCATGATCAGGCGCAATTGCGCGCGCACCGCGCCGCTGGCGGCTTCCGGGCCCAGCACGGTGCCCGCGATGGTGGTGGCGATGAACAGCACCGGCGCCAGCGCCGTGGCGGCATAGAAGGCGATCGCCGCGCCGCGCGTCAGGCAATGGTCCTCGATGAAGCCCTCAAGGCCTTCCTTCAGCATGGTCAGCAGGGGAAAGCCTTGCCGGTTCACATGTCTCGCCCGCGGGTTCCTCGAGTTCCGTAACGCCTGTCCGGGAACCCGGTTGCCGACGTTGCGCGCATCCCCTTGGCGGCTCAGACGTTCTGTCACCATAGGAACCTTGCGGAACTGTGCCGGCAATTGGCTATGTCTTTGGAAAAAATGAAAAATAGCCGTGCCGCACAATGGCTTTCGCAGGCACGGACGCGATTTTCCCGCACCCCGATGGCGCGCGGGCATTTCTGGCGCTGGACCGGCGGCATCGTGTCGGCGCTCGTCGTTGCGCTGGTGCTGACACTCTATTTCCTGGACTGGAACCAGTTTCGCGGCCCCATCGGGCGCTACCTGTCCGACCGTTATGACCGCGAGGTGCGCATAGACGGCAACCTGCGGGTCAAGCTGTTCAGCCTGCAGCCGCGCATAGACGTGGAAGACCTTTATATCGGCAATCCCGCATGGGTCGGCCAGCCCAAGGGGGCCAGCGTGCGCCAGGCGCGGGTCGAACTGCGCCTGTTTCCGCTGTTTCGCGGCGACCTGATCCTGCCCATCGTGCAGATCGACCGCCCCGATGTGCTGGTCGTGCGCGATGCAACGGGCCGCAGCAACTGGGATGGCGACGAGGACAGCGACAACACCGGCTGGAAGCTGCCGCCCATCCAGCGTTTCCTGATCACGGATGGCAAGCTGGTGATCGAGGACGCGGTGCGGCGGTTGAAATTCACCGGCACCATCAATTCGCGCGAAGAAGCCGGCGGGGGACGGTCGGCCTTCACCATAGACGGCGACGGCACGCTGAATGGCAATGTCTTCCGCGCCGATGTGCGCGGCGGCCCGCTGCTGAACATCGATGAGTCCAGGCCCTATGAATTCAATGCCGAGATCCAGTCGGGCAAGACCATCGTGACCGCCAGGGGCAACGTCACGCGGCCCTTCCATTTCGACCGGTTCGAGGCCGCGCTGTCGCTGACCGGCCCCAACCTGGGCGATCTCTATTACCTGACCGGCCTGACGCTGCCGGGCACGCCGCCCTACAAGGTGCGCGGCAACCTGCGGCGCGACGGCACCCAATTCCGCTTCACCGCCATCAGCGGCGCGCTGGGCCAGTCCGACATCAGTGGCGACCTGGCGGTGGATGTCTCCGGCGAAATCCCGGAGATGACCGGCAAGCTGGCCTCGCGCACGCTGGCCTTCGATGACCTTGGCGCGCTGTTCGGCGGCGGCAAGGCCGCGCCCCCCGAAGAAAAAGCCAGCGGACGGCTTTTGCCCGACGTGGCGCTGCATACCGAACGCCTGCGCCAGATGAACGCGGAAGTGGATTACAGCGCCCAGACGGTGTCGTCGCGCGATTTTCCGCTGCGCGGCTTCGGCACGCATGTCTCGCTGCAGGGCGGGGTGCTCACGCTCAACCCGCTCACCTTCCAGTTTCCGCAAGGCCGCCTGACCGGCGAAGTGAAGATTGACGGCCGCAAGGACGTGGCCGTCACCAGCGTGGATGCGCGCCTGACCGACACGAAGATCGAGAACTTCATCAAGGGCGCCGACAAGCCCATCACCGGCACGATAGAGGCGCGCGCGCGCCTGACCGGCACGGGCCGTTCGGTGCATGATGCCGCCTCCACCGCCAGCGGCACCGCCACCTTGGTGATCCCGTCCGGCGGGATGCGCCGCACCCTGGCCGAATGGCTGGGTGTGGACGTGCTGACGGCGCTGGGGCTGACGCTGGCGGGCGATGAAAGCCACACCCAGGTGCGCTGCGCGGTGGCGAGCTTCGATTCCAAAAATGGCGTGATGACCTCGCAGCACCTGATCCTGGATACCGATCCGGTGCGCGTCGAAGGCCGCGGCAACATCAACCTGGCGGACGAGACCTTCAACCTGCGCATGCAGGGCCATCCCAAGAACTTCCAGCCCTTCCGCCTGCGCGTGCCGATCGGCGTGTCGGGGAAGCTCGCCGAGCCGAAGATCGCCATCAATCCCGGTCCGGCGCTGGCGCAGGGCGGCATCGGTCTGGCGCTGGGCGCGCTCAATCCCTTTGCCGCGATCCTGGCCTTCATCGATCCGGGGCTGGCGGAAGACGCCAACTGCGCCGCCCTGCTGACGGATGCCAGGAACAAGGGTGCGCCGGTGAAGGCCAGCGCCATCCAGAAGGCGGCCCCTGTCCGCAAGTAATGTGATTTGCAAGGCCAATATTTTGGTTTGAGGAACTTGCGCTGGCGGTGGGAACAACCATCTTACCGGCGTGGCTTTTGCCAAAAGGGGCAAATGATGACGTTCACGCGCAAGCTTATGGGCCTGGCAACCGCGCTCGGCCTGGCCGCCATGCTGGCCGGATGCGGCTACAACACCATTCCCACCCAGGACCAGGCCGTGAAGGCCCGCTGGGCCGACGTGCAAGCGGCCTATCAGCGCCGCGCCGATCTGATTCCCAATCTCGTGAACACCGTGGCCGCCTATGCCCGGCAGGAGCAGGCGGTGCTGACCGCCGTGACCCAGGCGCGCGCCAGCGCGACGCAGGTGCGGGTGGATGCCTCGACCATCACCGATCCGGAAGCCTTTGCCCGCTACCAGCAGGCGCAGAACCAGTTGTCGGGCGTTCTGGGCCGGCTGCTGGCGATCAGCGAGGCCTATCCCGAGCTGAAGTCCAACACCAACTTCCTGGCGCTGCAGTCGCAGCTGGAAGGCACCGAGAACCGCATCGAGATCTCGCGCCGCGACTACAATGCCGCCGTGCAGGCCTACAACACCACGCTGGTGACGTTGCCCGGCTCGCTCTGGGCCGCGACGCTGCACAGCGGCTACAAGCAGGCGCAGCCCTTCAACGCCTCGGCCGCTGCGCAGGAAGCGCCCACGGTCAATTTCAACGGCATGATGGGGCCGCAGCCGGGTGGTGCGATGACGCCGCAGGGCGCGATGGCCCCGCAGGGCGCGATGGCCCCGCAGGGTGCGATGGCGCCGCAGGGTGCGATGGCCCCGCAGCCGCAGGGCAATTGATCCCACGCCGATGAAGGCGTTTGCCGCCGCATTGTTCGCACTGTTGCTTCTGGCGCCGCCTGTGCTGGCGGCGCCGGCCTTTCCCGCGCTGTCGGGGCGGGTGGTGGATGGCGCGAACATCCTGTCGCCGCAAACCGAACAGGCGCTGACGCAGAAGCTGGCGGCGCTCGAAGCCACCAACTCACGCCAGCTCGTGGTGGTGACGCTGGCATCGCTGGATGGCTATGAGATCTCCGACTATGGCTACCAGCTCGGCCGCCACTGGGGCATCGGCCAGGGCAAGCTGAACAATGGCGCGCTGCTGATCGTCGCGCCCAAGGAACGGCGCGTGCGCATCGAGGTCGGCTATGGGCTGGAGCCCATCCTGACCGACGCCATGTCCTCGGTCATCATCAACACCCGCATCACGCCGCGCTTCCGCCAGAACGACTATGACGGCGGCGTCACCGCAGGCGTGGATGCGCTGGTCGAGCAGATGACGCTGGAACCGTCGGAGGCCGAAAAGCGCGCCGCCGCCGCCGCCCAGCAACTGCGCGATGGCGGCAATGAAGGCGATGCCGGCGGCTTTGGCGCCGTGGTGATGATCCTTCTGATCCTGTTTTTCCTGTTCGGTCGCAACACCGCGCTGTGGCCGCTGCTCTTCGCCATTGCCAGCAGTGGCGGCGGCGGTCGCGGCGGCTTTGGCGGCGGCCGTGGCGGTTTCGGCGGCGG
>JAEZBK010000222.1 GCA_023427355.1 Pseudomonadota bacterium | reverse complement strand
AAGCCCTGTCTCCCCTTGCGGCGTGGAACGCCGGTAAAGGGAAGTGTCCGTGGCTGGCGAGGCGAAGCCGGTTAAGCCAGCGAAGGGCGGAGGGTTTCAATAAAAGACGCGGCGGCCGGCAAAGCTCTGGGCCAGCGCATTCCACATGGGCTTGCGTCTCATGTCCGCGTCATAGGGCAGCTTGCGATTCTTCCAGCCGCGCAGCTTCAGCTTCCAGTCGTCCGGCGGGTCCAGGTGCCGGTCGGTGATGCCCCAGGTCAGCACGGTCTGCAGGTTGGGCTGGTCCAGCACCACATCCATGAAGCGCCGCGTCTCGTCCGCCACGCCCCGGTCGCGCGCACCGATATCCGAGGGCCCGCCCGTGTCCGAAACGTCCAGCTCCGTCACCAGGAGCGCCAATCCGCGCTGGCGGATCTCGTCGCAGAACCGGCGCAGCTTGGTCTGGTCCACCTTGTTGCCGAAGGCCGACAGATGCGCCTGCAATCCCAGGCCCTGCACCGGCGCGCCGCGCGCGATCAGCCCATCCAGAAGCCGCAAGGTGGCGGCGCGGAAGCGATCATTGTGCGCCGCGCCCTGTTCGCAGCCCCAGTCGTTATAGACGCGCAAGGCCGCCGGGTCGGCCGCCTTGCAGGCTGCAAACGCCATGTCCAGGTGGCGCACGCCAAAGGCCGTCAGCCACATGCTGGGCCGCATGGCGCTGCCATCCTCCAGGATGGCTTCGTTGACCACGTCCACCGAATGCATGCGGCCGCGATAGCGGCTCATCATGGCTTCGACATAGGCGGTGAGCAGCCGCTCGTCCCGCCGCGCCTTCAGCGCCTCTTCCAGCCAGGGCGGATTGGCGTAATACCAGACGAGGGGATGGCCGCGCATCGCCATGCTGTTGCCGCGCGCGAATGCGAAAATGCGGTCCAGCGCCGAAAAGTCCAGCCTTCCGCGCGTCTTCTCGATCTCGTCGCGCTTCATCTCATATTCGGGCACCAGGATGGCGGCATCGCGCACCAGCGCCCGCACGACATCCGGCTGCTGGTAATGGAAGGTCGCGGTGGCGCAGCCGAACAGGATGCCCTTGTCCGCCGCCATCAGCCGCAGCGTGCGCATCTCCTGCGCCGTGGCCGGTGTTGCCGCCGCCGCGGCCGCCCCGGCCAGCATCTGGCGGCGGGTCATCATGCGGTGACGTTCCGCGCGTCTGGCGCAGCCTCGGACTTTTCGCGAAGCCCCACGCGCAGCCAGCCGATGGCGGTATCCGCCATGCGGCGATAGCCGGCATCGCTCAAAAGAATTTGCAACAGGATCACCAGCGCCAGGCGCGGCGCGTAGCAGCCACGTATCAGCGCCCCCAGATAGAGCGTCAACGCCCGCATCAGGCTCTCATGCCGCACCAGCTTGGCATAGGCCCAGCCGCGTCCGCCATGCCAGGCCCGCGGGGTCATCACCGGCTGCATCGCCTCCAGCCACAGGCGCAGCGATTGCGCGTTGCGGCTGGCCGAACTGCGATTGGGATCGGCGGTGTCGCGCCATACCGCGCCCGGCGTCTGCACCATCACGAAGCGTAGGCCGGCGTTGGCAAGACGGATGGCGAAATCGGTATCCTCCGCCGGCGGCAGGTCGGCATACAGGATGCGCCGTGCCGTGTCGGCGGGCACGGCCAGCGAAATCGTCGGCACGAAGCCCCGGCCGCACAGAAGATATTCGCCCATGTCCTCGCCCGCGCGCGGTCCGCGCGGCGGCTTCAGGAAGACGCGGCCCTGGCCCCGGTCCACGCGAATGCGGGCAAAGGCCGCCACATCCCTTGTGCCTTCCAGGACAGTGCGCAGCGCCGCCAGGTGATGCGGCAGGAAGACATCATCGGAATCCAGCGGCGCGATGAACCGGCCGTGCGCTTCGCCAATGGCGCGGTTGCGGGCAGCGCCGCCCCCGGCATTGTCCTGGCGGAAGAAACGGATGCGCGGATCGCCGAACCCGGCTGCGACCGCCGCCGGATCGTCGCGGCTGCCGTCATCCACCACCACGATCTCGAAATCCTGGCAGGTCTGGGCCATCACCGAGGCGATGGCCTCCTTCAGAAGCTGCGCCCGGTTGAACACGGGAATGATGACGCTGAAAAAGGGTTGGGCCATGGCGGCGCCAGTATCGCCACCTTTGGTTAAGGATTAGATGGCGCGCCCGCGCTCCAGTCCTTCCGTTTCTGCCTCATCCAGATTTCTTAACAGCGCGATAACCAACAGCATCGTCGTCCACGAGACGCCATCGCCCTCCAGGAAATCCGACTCCATGATGTTGTGCAGCAGGGTGAAGACGAAGAGGGCGAACAGCATCGGCTTCAGCCCGGCATGGCCCAGCCGCCAGAAGCGGATGGCCGGCGAGATCACCAGGGCCGCCATGGCCAGCACGAAGCCGATGCCGCCGATGGTGACCAGGAGCTGCAGATACCCGTTATGGCCATGGGCCACCGTCTCCAGCCAGTTGTCGGTGATATAGCCATAGAGCGGCGAGCGGCCGCCATTGTCGGCGAAGGTGCCGAAGCCCGACCCGAACAGCGGATGGTCGCGGATATAGGCGATTTCCGCCGCCCAGATGGCGCTGCGGCCGGTGAATTCCGTGGGGTCCGACAGGAGCCGGTTCAGCACATCGGCATACAGCAGCATGCCGACGCCCAGCGCGAACAGCGCGATGACGCCGGCCAGTGCGATGATGGCGCGCGACAGTCCATCGCGCCAGCCGATGCGATAGGCCAGCCCCGCTCCCGCGGCCAGCGGCAGGAAACCCAGCGAGGATTTGGACTGCGACATCACCAGGAAGACGGTCGCCGCACCCGCCACCAGAAAGCCGAACCAGTTGCCGCGTCCGTTGCGGGTGAACAGGAAGATGATGGCGGTGACGACGCACACCGCGCCGGTGATGTTCTTGTGGCCGTAAAGCCCGCGCCAGTTGCCGATCAGCGCCGTGTCAATCTCGTCCGGAAAATGCTTGGCCGCCGGGATCAGCGGGATCGAGATCCAGTTCACCACCAGGATCGCCAGCAGCAGCCATTTCCAGATGGCGAAGGCCCGCGCCGCGCCCAGCGTCTCGATGCTCAGGAACACCGACAGCACCAGGATCACTTCCAGGCCGCCACGCCGGATCACCGTGCCGGGAAAATCCGACCACAGCGCCGAGGCCATGCACCAGCCCAGAAGCAGCCCGATGCTCACCGGAATGGCGCGCACGGCCATCAGGCCGAATTGCTGCAAGGCCGCCAGGCCGATCAGGCCGAAGGCTATCACGTAGGTGATCTGGCGCAGCGCATCGCCCTGGGTGACGCCGCCATAGGCCGAGACGGCGGGCGGAGGCTGGAACGGCTCCAGGCCGACGAAAACCAGGGCCATGAAAAGCGTGAAGGCCGCTGTCGCCATCCATCCGCTGCCGACGCGGGCAGGGGGGCAGGGCAGCGCGAAACCTTCAGTCGCCATGTATGACGGCATACTCCCTGTAGCGCGCGCCGAACATGGCGCTCAGCTTGCCCGCGGCACGGCACAGTTTCTCCAGCGGCAGCAACCGCCGATTCGGGCTCGGGGCGAGGATGAGGGCTGCCGGCAGCGACAACAAGAGCGCGAGCAGGATTTTGCCGGTCTCGCGCAGCCTGGTGGCCGCGCCGGGACGGTATTTCAGCAGGATGGTCATGTCGGAATTGCCATGGCTATAGGCGCGGCGCAGCATCCAGCGCAGGGTTTCGCGCGCCTCCGGCACATCGCCATAGGCGCGGGCCTCGTCCACCCAGGCGAAGCGCGCGCCTTCGGCCTTCAGCCGCATGAAAAAATCGGTGTCCTCGCCGCCGGTCAGCGCGAAGGCGGGATCGAACCAGGGTGGCGTCATGGCGCGCAGGCGCTGTGCCTGCAGCATGATGTTCCCCGCGCCCTGCAGCATCGCCACCGGGCCGGTGCGGCCGATGATGTCGGGGGTGGAATGGGAGCCGCCATGCTCCGTCTCGAACAGGATGGATCCCTGCAGCGCATCGGCGCCGGTCTGCTGCTGGACGTTCAGGAACTGGGCGATCCATCCCGGATCGGGCCATTCGTCATCGTCGATCATGCAGATGAAATCCACATCCGCATCCGACAGGGCCTCGGCCACCAGCGTGTTGCGCACCTGGGCGATGCCGCGCTGGTGCGCGATCACGCCTTTCAGGGGCCAGCGATAGCTGGGGGCGAGCAGATCGCACAGGTCCCGGCCCTGGTGGCCTTCGGCATCATTGTCGGCCACCAGCACCCGCACATCGGCGTCGGTCTCCAGAAGCGCCACCGCATCGAGCAGCCGCTTCAGCATGCGTGGCCGCTTGAAGGTCGGAATGGCGATGACGACGCGCACGGCTTCACGCATGGGCCAGTCTCGTGCGCCGCGCCATCGGCCATAGCAGCACCAGGATCACCAGGTCACCGATCAGGATGCCGCCCAGCGAGGCGATGGGCCCGAAGGCCAGCAGCAGCGCCAGGGTGCTGGCCACCGCCGCCAGCGCCGACCAGCCGCTCAGGCGCGCCAGCGCCTTGAACTCGCCCGAAGCCTGCATCAGCACCGCCAGCGGCGTGCGCACCGACCGCACCGCCATGATCGCGGCGGCAAAGCCCAGCACCATCATCACGTCCTGTGCGCTGTAATTGACCAGCAGCAGTTGCGGCCACAAGGTCAGCACGCCTATCGCCAGCGTCACCGTGCCTGCCAGCACCGCCAGCAGGGCCCACAGGAAGTTGCGCAGGATCTGCGCCAGCCGGGCGCCATCCTTGGCGGCCATGGCCCGCATCATCGCAGGGCGTTCCAGGTCGGGCAGCGACGATTGCACCAGCGAGGCGGGCCGCATCAGCAGCATGCCCAGCGCCGGCAGCGCAAAGGCGCCGGGACCGGCGATCAGCGTCACCAGATAGGCATGGGCGTTCAGCGTGGCTTCGGTCAGCGCCACGCCCAGCAGCGACCATCCGGTGATCTCGCGGAAGATGGGCAGGTACGACATCAGCCGGCCATTCTGCATCGCCTGCCACTGGGCGGCGAAGAACGCCGCGCCGAAGGGCAGGAAGCTCAGCAGCGAACCCAGCAGCAGCAGCAGCCCGCCACTGGTCAGCGTCACCGCGCCCATCAGTTCCAGCGCGCCCAGGCCCAGCAGGATGACGCCGCCATAGACGAGGTCGGACAGGATCGCGGCGTTCGCCCGGTTGTTCACATAGGCCAGCGCGCGGGCGAACCAGCGCCAGCCCGACAAGGCGCCGAACAGCGCCAGGGGCAGCGCCTCGGCGGCGCTCGCGCCGCTGAATTGCAGCAGCGCGAAAATGCCCAGGGCGAAGAACAGTCCCGTCGCCAGGTTCATCTTGAAGCAGGCATCAGTGTCGCGCATTTCGCCGGCGATCACGCTGCGGGTGGCGGGCATCGCAAAGCCCGCGCCGGTGATGCTCATGGCAAAGCCCGACAGGATCAGCACGAACGAGAACAGGCCGAACTGGGCCGCTTCCATGTCGCGCAGGAAGATGATGGAGGTGATGAAATGCGCGCCCGAAACCGCCACGGGCCCCAGCGTGGTGGCGCCATAACGCAGGCACAGCGTCCACAGGGCGCGCATGCGTCCGCCCTGCGGGGTGTCCGTCAGGCCCAGGGCGGTTGCGGGCTGTGACATGGGACCTTTCTTACGCGGCCAGGGTCTGGAAGTCCGGCACGGGAATGGCCGGCGCTTCGATCCGCCCATTTGTACGGGTCAATAGTAAAAAAACCGCCAGCGGATTGGTCACGGCATAGCGCCAGAACAACCTGCGCGGCTCCTTGCAAAGCCGGTAAAGCCATTCCAGGCCGGCCGACTGCATCCATTCGGGCGCGCGGGTATAGGCTCCGGTCACGAAATTGAAGCAGCCGCCGCAGGTCACCAGCCAGCCCGCCTTGAGGCGATACTTGTTCCTGACGGCGAATTCATATTCGCGCGGCACCGACAGGCCGACCCAGATCACGTCCGGCTGGGTCAGGTTGATCTCGTCCACGATGTCGTCTTCTTCATATTCGCCAAAATAACCATGCAGGCGGCCAACGATCTGGATGCCCGGATAGGTTTCCGCAAGGATGCGCGCGGCTTCGGCATTGGCTTCCTCGGTCGCGCCCAGCAGGAAGAAACGCAGGCCATAGGCCTGTCCGGCCTTTGCCGCATCATGGATGAAATCGGTGGTGGCGCTGCGTTCGGGGATGGGCGTCCTGGTCAGAAGGCGCGAGACAAAGACGGCGGCCTGGCCGTCGGAATGGATGATGTCGCCCTGCGCGAAAGTGGCGGCGAAATCCTTGTCCTGCGCCGACAGGGCGATGGCATGGCCATTGGATGCGAACACCAGCTTGGGCGGATGGATGTCGGTGCGCCGCGCCGCCAGGCAATCGGCCAGCATCAGCCTCGTCATCTCGTCGCGCGACAGGCACGCGGTCTTCAGACCGCCCAGCATGATTTCGGCATAGCCGTCATTGGCGACCTGCGCCGGCGCGGCATGGACTTCGAATTGCGGCGGCAGTTCGGGCGAGTGGATCGAGGCGCGCATCAGTGGGCATTTCTGCGGCTGAGCACCGCCAGTGGCGTCTTCGCCAGGATCAGCAGATCCAGCGCGGGGCTGTGGTTTTCGACATACCAGCCGTCCAGGGCGATGCGCTTTTCCATGTCGGCCAGTTCCGGCGTTTCGCCGCGTGCGCCATTGACCTGCGCCCAGCCGGTGATTCCGGGCTTCACGCGCTGGCGTGCGGTATAGGCGGGGATGCGGGCGGCGTAATATTCGTCATGGGCGATGGCGTGCGGGCGCGGGCCAACCAGGCTCATCTCGCCCGACAGCACGTTGAAGAGCTGGGGCAGTTCATCCAGGCTCGACTTGCGCAGGAAGCCGCCCACGCGGGTGATGCGGGCGTCGTGCTTCGCCGCCTGAACGACCTGTGCGCCATCCTCCATCACATGCATGGAGCGGAATTTCAGGATGCCGAAAACCTTGCCGTCCCGGCCGTGGCGGCGCTGGCAGAACAGAACCGGCCCGCGCGAATCCAGCGCCACCGTCAGGCTGATCGCGGCGAAGACGGGCAGCAGCAGCACGATCGCCACAAGGCTGATCGCGATGTCCAGCACGCGCTTGGTATCCAGCATGGCCAGCGGGCGGGATGGGGCCCACAGGCGCTGGTCCGCAAAGGTCAGGGCAGGGATGGGTTCCTGAAACGACACAAATTTGGCCCGGTTTCGACTTCTCAGGGCCGTTCGTTGCAGAGTCCGGGCCAGCGGGAACTTTTCCGCAAGCCATTGAGATTTATGAATTAACTAAGGTGCGCTTGGCGCCATAGCGCCAGAACGGAGCGTCTGGCCTCTCAGGCCAGGCTGGCCTGCCAGGCGCGCAGACGGCTGTTTCCCGCCGCCAGCAGGGGTACCAGGCTGGCGACATGGCTGTCCTGAGGCCCCAGGCCATAGCGCGGCAGAAGCCAGGGATTGTCCTGCGCGGTCAGGCTTCCGGACAGGGTGGTGAAGCCGTGGCTGAAACCCGCATCGCGCACCGCGCGCCAGGCGCCCGCGCCCACATCCGGCTTGTTGCCGAAGGGATAGGCGAAGAAGCGGCAGGGGCCGACTTCACGTTCGATTTTCGCGCGCGCCGCCATCGCCTGGGCGCGCAGCCAGTCATCCTCCTGCGCGCCATGCATTGGCCAGTGCGTATCGGCATGGGCGCCGATGGTCACCCCGCGCGCCGCCAGCATGCGCACTTCGTCCCAGTCGAGGAAATGTTCGGAGGAAAATTCCGCCAGGAACGCCGCCAGCATGTCCGGCGCAAAGGCGGCGCGCATCACGGCCAGGGCGTCCTCGGCCTGTTGCGCCGGCAGGAAGCGCAGATGGTCCGAGCCGAATCGTGCCCATTTTTCGCGGCTTTGCGCATCCCCAAGGTGAATCGCGTCCGGGAAATGAGGCAAGTGATACGCACCCGCAGGCGCGCGCATGAAAAAAAGCCAGCTCAGGAAAATCGGGTTGGGCAGGCCGGTGCCAATGTGTGCCGTGGAGATGAACAGCGTCCAGGGCATGGCGAATTCTTCCAGAATGTCCGCAGCCACGGTCAGCGTATTGCGATAGCCGTCATCCGACATCAGGAAGACGCTGCGGCCATGGCGATCCGGATGCGCCAGCACATCGTCTATCGCGTCCAGCGGCAGCACATCGAAGCCGTGACGCTTCAGGCCGGTCAGGATGGCCCGGAAATGCGCCACCTCATGATGGTTGGTCTGCAGCAGCGGGTCGCGGGTGCCCGGCTCCACCCCATGGAAGAACAGGGCGGCAGGCTGTCCGGCATGGCGCAACAGGGCTGGGGGTATCCAGCGTCCCGCCTCACGGGCGATCCGCCCCAGGCCCAATATGCGACCAAGTCCCATGCCCCATCATGGCCGGCGGGGCTTAACCGGAGGTTGCCGCAGCGAAAATCGCTCCTAGCTCAAATGGAACCAGACGCTCAGATGCTCGAAAGCCCGCATGATCCAGGCGGGAAAGACGAAGAGCGCCACGGCCCAGATCACGGTGGCGGCAATATTGGGAATCTGGAAATGCCAGAACTTCACCTCGCTCATGCCCGCCACCAGGGGCACGATGGAGCGGAAGGGGCCGGTGAAACGGCCGATAAAGACCGCCCAGATCTCCCAGCGCCGGAAGAAATCGAAGCCCTTCTGGATCTGGGCCTCGAAATGCCGGAATGGCCATAAGTGCATGATCTGGTTATGATATTTTATGCCAATGGCATAGCAGATCCAGTCCCCTGCCACCGATCCCGCGAAAGCCCCGGCAATGCCGGGCAGGACGGGGATGCCGGTGCTTTCAATCGTCACCGCCATGGTCAGGAGCAGGACAGTGCCGGGGATCAGGGCCGAAATGCCGACAAAGGACTCGCTGAAGGCGATGGCGGCGGCGACGGGGAAGCACCAAAGGGGGTGGGCCCGGGCCATCTCTTGCACGAACAGCACCGCATCGTGGAAAAGGCCCTGAACCACGCTTTATGTCCCAATTCTTGTCCGGCCCTGCCGGGGATGCGGCCCCTGCCATACCGTGCCGCCGGCAGATGTACCAGTCTCCCCGCAAGCTGAGACAGATTCGACATATTTTGGGGTCATGTGGCTGCTATCTCACGCCCCGTTAGTGAGGTATAGGAGCCGGAAAGTGCCTGCCTGACGGCGGCAACATCGGCTTTGCGGCGCCGCCGCGCCGTTTGCCTCCACCTTATTATGTGCATTGCCGAAGACCTGAACGCTGAACTTTCGAACGGACCGATCCATGACCAATCGCCATGACGACGACCTGAACACCTGGGGCAAGGTGAAGCGCTTCAATGCCAGCTACCCCAAGAGCTCGCGCGTGCTGTGGTTCGCGCTGGGCCTGGCCATCGTGGCCGGCGGCGTCTGGTACCTCACGCCGGATCCGCGCATGGGCTTCCGCACCGCGAACCAGTTCGGCGGTCCGGGCGGCGGTCGCGGCATGGGCGGCATGAACCAGGCGCAGCCGGTGGGCGTGGCCCAGGCCGAGCGCGGCGACATCAACGTCACCGTCAATGCGCTGGGCACCGTCACCCCGCTCGCCACTGCGCAGGTGCGCCCGCAAGCCGGCGGCATGCTGATGAAGATCAATTTCACCGAAGGCCAGATGGTCAAGGCGGGCGATGTGCTGGCCGAGATCGACCCGCGTCCCTTCCAGGCGTCGCTGATGCAGGCCGAAGCCAACCTGGCCCGTGACCAGGCGACCCTCGCCAACCAGAGGCGCGACCTTGAGCGCTTCGAGGAACTGGTGAAGCAGAACGCCATTTCCCAGCAGCAGCTCGCCACGTCGCGCACCCAGGTCGCCGTCACCACCGCGGTGGTTCAGGCCGGCCAGGCCGCGGTGCAGAATGCGCGCATCAACCTGGGTTACACCCGCGTCGTCTCGCCGGTTTCGGGCCGCGTCGGCCTGCACCTGGTGGACGTGGGCAACATCGTTTCCAACGGCCAGAGCACCCCGCTGGTGGTGGTCACGCAGCTCGATCCCATGTCGGTGCTGTTCACCGTGCCGGAAGACAATGTCGCCACCATTTCGCGCCGTCTGGGCGAAGGCGCCGAGCTGGTCGTGGATGCCTATGACCGCAGCCAGACCAACAAGATCACCTCGGGCCGCCTGGCCACGGTGGACAATGTGATCGATCCCTCCACCGGCTCGGTGAAGCTGCGCGCCCTGTTCGACAACAAGGAAGGCAAGCTCTTCCCCAGCCAGTTCGTGAATGTCCGCCTCTTCGTGGATACGCTGCGCGACCAGACCATCGTGCCGCTGCCCGCCATCCAGCGCGGTTCGGACGGCAATTTCGTCTTCATCGTCACGCCGGAAATGACCGTCATGACCCGCGCGGTAAAGACCGGCGTGCAGGATGGCGAGCGTATCGCCATCACCGAAGGCCTGCAGCCGGGTGACACGGTGGTGGTCGAAGGCGCCGACCGCCTGCGTGATGGCGCCACCGTCACGATCCCGGAAAAGAAGGTTGAAATCGCCGCGCCCTCGGCCGGTGCGTCTCCTGCGGGCCGCCAGGGTGCGGGTCGTGGCGCGATGTCGCCCGCCGTCATCGCGCGCGTCACCGAAGCCTGCCAGGCCGACATCAAGAAGCTCTGCTCGACGCCGGAACAGTTGGCGGCGCGCGGCCGTGGCGGTCCCGGCGGTGCGGCTGCCGGCGGCGGCCAGCGTGGTCC
>JAEZBK010000043.1 GCA_023427355.1 Pseudomonadota bacterium | reverse complement strand
CCTCTATCCCTTCCTGCTGTCGGAAAAGGTGATCGAGAAGCTGGGCTTCATCCATGCCCTGGTGCATCAAAAGCGCGCGATGATGAAGAGCCTTCTCGAGCCCGGCATTTTGCCGGGCGACCATCCGCCAGGGCCGTGACCATCCTCCCCTTCGTGCGCGTCAGCGCACAGGGAAGGGGAGTTGCCTGTAGCTGGCCAGCCGCGTCGCGGCGGTCAAGCCAGCGAAAGGCGGAGGGGTTCCATAAATACTAGGCGACTTTCGCGTCCAGCATGGCGCGCGGCCGCACACGCGAAGCCGGGATGGTCAGGGTCACGCGCGTGCCCTTGCCCACATCGCTTTCCAGCGTCACGGTGCCGCCATGGGCTTCGCAAAGCCCGCGCACGATGCACAGGCCAAGGCCCGTGCCCTTGTCGGCGATGGCGACGTCATGCTTGCCCTGGCCGAAACTGTCAAAGACCTTCTGCTGGTCTTCCTCGGCAATGCCCACGCCGGTATCTGCGACGCCGAACTCAAAGCCGCCAAACGCGTCCAGTTCGCCGAAGACCGTCACCGTGCCGCCCGAGGGCGTGAACTTCACCGCGTTGGACAACAGGTTGATCAGGATCTGCTTCATGGCCCGCTCGTCGGCCAGCAGGAAAGGCAGACCGGCGGCGATGCTGTTGTGCAGCGTCACGCCGCCGCCTTCGGCCTTCCAGCTCACAAGCTGCAAGGCGTCCGACGCCATGCGCGACAGGTCGAGCGGGGTTTCTTCCATCTCCCAGCGCCCGGCCTCGATCTTGGCCAGGTCGAGGATATCGTTGATCAGCGCCAGCAGGTGCAGGCCCGATCCATGGATCATGCCGGCATATTCATAATTGCGCTCCGGCTCCGCATCGAAGATGCGGGTCGAGATCAGTTCGGAAAAGCCGATGATGGCGTTCAGCGGCGTGCGCAATTCATGGCTCATATTGGCCAGGAACTGGCTCTTGGCCAGGCTCGCGGCCTCGGCTTTCTCCCGGCCCTGGTCCGATTCCAGCTTGGCGCACACCAATTCGGCCAGCAGCGCGTTGCGTTCCTCGACCACCAGCAGCGCCGCCTTGGCGCGCTTGTGGTTCTGGTATGCCAGGAGCGCGGCATAGCCGACATAGAGCGGCGAAATCAGGCCCAGATAGTGGAACACCGTGTCGGCCGCCTGCATCGGCGCCAGCGTCATGACGATGCCGAAGCAGACCATCGACGGCACCGCGATCATGCGGCTGGGGCCCACCATCGCGGCATGCGCCGTCAGGGTGATGGCCAGTACAAGCTGGATCAGGAGATGATTGAAGTCATGGCCGGGCACCCACAGCATCCAGGCCATCGAGGTCCAGGCCATGGTCTGCATCAGCGTCGCCACCGATGCCAGCGCCTGCCACTTGCGCGCCTGATCTTCGGGCAGGACGCCGGCGGGCATGAAGCGCGTCACCGCCATCAACGGCGCCAGGGACGCCACCACCAGCGCGAACCACAGCGCCAGCGTGCCGGCATTGTGCACGGACGGCCAGAACAGCAGGCAGATGGCCGCCGCGAAGACGGGCATCAGCAGGTGGTTGGATTTCAGATTGTCCAGAACGCCGCGCGTCAGAGCGATTTCCAGCCGCAGCGCGCGCCGGCGCTCCTCCTGCGCGAAGGGCATGGCGGCCTCTTTGTGGGCCACTCTGGCGCTGATGGCGATGGACATGCGATCCCCGTGTGATCCGGAACACTAGGGCGCAAAGGGTTAAGAACCGCCTTGCGTTAACCAATGCGGCAATCCCCGCTGGCGCCCCGGCCTGTCCCATTTTAGAACGTCCCATATTGAAACACGCCTGTCGGTTGCCCCTCGACACGCACTCGAACTGAAGGAGAGTGTCTTGAGGAATCGTCTTCTCGCATCCGCGGGAGTGGGACTGTTTGTCCTGACCGCCGCCGTGATCGCCCACCCCGCCAGCGCCCAGGATTGCGGTTGCCGCGAACAGGTGCGCGCCGCCCTCAAGCGCCAGAGCCCCGTGGCCAGCCAGCCGGTGCGCGCGACCGCGCAGGCCCAGGCCCAGGCATCCGCCGCCGCGTATGACTATTACGGCGCCCGCGCCGTGGACATGTCGGCCTATCGCCAGCGCTGGGAACAGGCGCCGCAAGGCCCCGTCGCGCCGCCGCCTGGCTATGCGCCGATGGAGTATGGCTATGCCCCGCCCGCCTACGACATGGCGATGGCGTCGGGCCATTACGCCAATCCCGCCTATCCCGATGGCTGGGCCTATGGCTACCAGGCGCAGGGAATCGAAATCGACCAGCAGGGCTGGTTCGGCGGTGTCGGTTATGGCGGTCCCGATGGCGGTGGCGGCGGCGGTGGTGGTGGCGGCATGACGCTGACCATGGCCCAGCCTGATGCGTCCAATGGATATGGTCCGGGCACCAACGGCTCCTGGGGCGCGGCCAACCAGCTCTATCGCTGGCGCGCGGAAGCCTTCGCGCCGAAAAGCTCGGGGGGGAGCAAGTAACCGAGGCTCGAGCCGCGCAGCGGGCGTAGCGACAGCGTAGCCCGCCGCGCGGCGACCCGCAGCATCCGCCAGCTTCCTTCCCCCTTCGGTGCG
>JAEZBK010000198.1 GCA_023427355.1 Pseudomonadota bacterium | reverse complement strand
GGCCTGACCTCCAAAGCCGACGGCACCTTCTACCAGATGACCTGCGACCCGCGCTGACGGGTGCGCCACGAAGCAAAAGGGCCCCTTTCGGGGCCCTTTTCTTGCGCGCGATGTATGGTCAGACCCCGCTCATCGCCTTGTAGGCAATGCGGCCATCCTGGACCAAGAAGACCACTTCCACCGTCGCTTGCGGACCCGAGGCCGCAGCGGCATTGACGAAGCCGAACGAGGCCTGGCCCGCATTGCCCGGCGCACGCGCCAGGCGGAAGACATAGGCGCTGCAGCGCTCCTGCCGCTCCAGGCATTTCTGCGCCGCAGGTTCCAGTCCATCGAAACCGCTGCTGTCGCGCGGCGCGAAGTATTCCATCAGCCCCAGATAGGACAGGCGGCGCACCCCCCCATGGGCGGTATCGAAGCCCAGACCCGCCAGCTCCGGCGCAGTGGTCTGCCCCGGCTCCACCTTCGCAAAGGCCTCGCGCAGCGCATTCAGCGAGACATCCTCAGCCGCGCCGGAGCCGGAGCGGATATACACGTTGGTCGCAGCCAGAATCAGGAACAGCACGCCGCCCGCGCACCACAGGCCCAGCTTCCTGCCGAAGCTCCGGTCGCCGCGCAGCTTGCCATTGCGCATGGAGGTGCGGGTGTTTCGGGTCGTCATGGAATGCCTTGTCATGGGCCTTCCATAGCCTTGTGCCGTTTTGGCACGAAGCACAGTTGCGATTTACGGTAAACGCCGCCGCGTCAGGGGGCCACCGGCGTCACGCGATAAAGGGTGATCGCCACTTTTTTCCCGCGCGAATAGTTGAACCCGTCCAGCGTGGCCAGCGCCACCGCATCGGCCTGCAATTCCGCCAGCCGCGCCAGGAACGGGCCGCGCTCCTGCATCTCGACCAGCGCCAGCCCGCCATTGCGCGCGGCGATCTGCGCCGCGCCCTTGCCGTCCGACAATCCCAGATCGGCGCCCAGCGCGAACAGCATGGACGGCTCGTCATAGCCCGCCAGCACCGGCGGCGGATCGCCTTGCACCCAGTGCCTCTTCGTCTCGGCCGCCAGCCGTTGGGTCGTCCAAAGCTGGTCCAGCCGCGGCCCCGCGCCCGCCAGCAGCACGGGATAGAACACCAGCGCCGCCGCCGTCATCGCCGCCAGCGACCAGCCGCGCCGGTGGATGAAGAACAGCACCAGCGCCGCCAGCGACAGAACCACGCCAGCCCCCGCCGCCGCCCACAGCCACAGGATATCGCCCGGCCCATAAAGCCTGGGCAGCAGCACCAGCGCCGCCGCAAGGCCAGCCGCCCCGATCACGAACTGCAAGCCTGAAACCCACGCCGCGATCTTCTCCCACCGGCCCATCACCGCAATGCCGCGCAGCCATGCCGCCGCCAGGATCGCCAGCGCGGGATAGGCGCTAATCGCATAATGCGGCAGCTTGGTCGGCGTGATCTCCACGATCAGCCACCAGCCCGCCGCCCACACCAGCAGGAATCGGATCAGCGCCTCGCGATGGCGCATCGCCGCCGCCACAACGGCCGGCACCACGAACAGGATCGCCGGCCACAGCGTCACCGCCGACAGCGCCAGGAAATATCCCGGCGGCGCGCCATGGCTTTCCTGCCCACCCGCCAGCTTGGCGGCGAAATCATCGCCCAGCGAATCCTGGAAGAACGCGCCCTTGCTGGCGATGGCGATCGCGATCAGCCAGGGCAGCACGATGGCCATCACGATCACCAATCCAGAAAGAGGCCGCAAGCGCTTCAGCCATGCGAATTGGCGGTCCCAGGCGCTCACGCCCAGCAGCGTCACGGCTGCCAGCGCGGGCGCTACCGGCCCCTTCACCAATATGCCCAGCCCCAGCGCCACCCACCCGGCCATCACCAGGCCCTGCCCCGGCATCACCGCACCGGGATCGCGCGCCGCCTTGTAAACCCGCAGCCACACGCCCTGCATGCCGGCACAACAGGCCAGCAGCACCGCATCGGTGGTGGCGATTGTCGCCTCCGCGGCCAGGATCAGCATCCCGGCCATCAGCGTGCCGGCCAGGAACGCCCCGCGCGCATCCAGCACTGCGCGCGCGCTCCACACCGTCAGCCACACCGCCAGAATCGCCCCCAGCAGCGACGCCAGCCGGTAGCTCCACATCGCCTGCGTGCCCACAAAGGGTTTCGCCACGCTGGTCGTCACCGCCTGCAGCCAATAGATGCCCACCGGCTTCTTGTAGCGGGGTACCTGTCCCAGCCGGATGTCCACGTAATTGCCGCTCTCGACCATCTGCCGCGACGCCTGGGCAAAGCGGCTCTCATCGCGGTCCAGCCCTGGCAGGTTGACAATGCCCGGCAGCCACAACGCCACGCACAGCAGCGCGAGCACCGGCAGTGGAAAACGCGCCAGGAACCCCAGCACGCCGCCCGTTTCCGGGGCCGTTCCGGCCGCTGTTCCGCCTTGCGTATCCGCCATGCCACTCCTGCCCGTGCCGCCCTGTATGCCGGGGGGCCAGAGCCTGTATAAGGCCCGTCCCACCTGTCAGGAAGCGTCAATGAGCGTGCAGTTATCGGTTGTGGTGCCGGTCAAGGACGAAGCCGCCAATGTCGGCCCGCTGGCGCGCGAGATCGCCGCCGCCCTGGCCACGGAGGCCCCGCACGAGATCATCTTCGTGGATGACGGCTCCTCCGACGGCACCGCCGATGCGCTCCAGAGCCTCAAGCGCGAGATCCCGGCGCTGCGCGTCCTGCGCCATGAGCGCAACTTGGGCCAGAGCCGTGGCATCCGCTCCGGCGCCCTGGCGGCGCACGGCGACATCCTCATCACGCTGGACGGCGCCGGCCAGAACGACCCTGCCGCCATCCCCAAGCTTCTGCGCGCGCTCGAAGCCGAGCCGAATGTCGGCCTGGTCTCCGGCGTGCGCACCAAACGCAAAGACACCGCCAGCCGCCGCCTGGCCTCGCGCCTGGGCAATCGCTTTCGCAACTGGCTGCTCAAGGATGGCGCCGCCGACACCGGCTGCGGTCTGAAGGCCTTCCGCCGCGACCTCTTCCTCGCCATGCCCTATTTCGATCACATCCACCGCTTCCTGATCGCGCTGGCCCTGCGCGAAGGCGTCGAGGTCCGCTTCGTGCCCGTCAACCACCGCCCCCGCACCGCCGGCCAGTCCAAATACACCAATTTCGGCCGCCTGCTGGTCAGCGGGGCCGACCTGCTGGGCGTGCGCTGGCTCCAGCGACGCCACAAAGGCCGCGCCGGCGTCACCGAGCTGTAAGGCACGCCGCCCCCGAATCTATTAGGATGCCGCCCGCAAATCCCTTGGGGGCTTGGGACCATATGGGCGCGTTTCCGCTGCTGCTGCTGCCGCTGATCTTCTACAACCTGCTGGCCTTTGGCGGCGGGCTGGTGGGACAGACCAGCATGGCCGCACTTCTGGACCAGGGCTTCACCGTCACTCTGCCCTCGACCGAACCTTGGCTCATAAGCTGGGGCGTGGTCTTCAGCACTCTGTCGCTTCTGATGCTGTTTGCCGAGATCGTGAAGGCCACCCGCACCGGCCGGGGCGAGATCATGAACCACGCCTTCTCCACCATCACCTTCGTCGCCGCACTTGTGGAATTCCTGCTGCTCAAGGGCTTCGCCACCGGCGCGTTCTTGCTGCTGACGGCCATGTGCCTGTTCGACGTGGTGGCGGGCTACACCATCTCCATCGTCTCGGCCCGCCGCGATCTCATGGTGCCGCAGGCCGAGTGACAATCCGTACAGGATTGTGCGCGCCCCGCGGG
>JAEZBK010000224.1 GCA_023427355.1 Pseudomonadota bacterium | reverse complement strand
ATCTGGGACACCACTACGGCATCAGCTTCGTTGAAGGTCACTTCGATCTCGTCCGCAGCGCCTTCCATCAATGGCAGCCC
Organism: Pseudomonadota bacterium; assembly: GCA_023427355.1. Lineage (GTDB taxonomy): Bacteria > Pseudomonadota > Alphaproteobacteria > Micropepsales > Micropepsaceae > Rhizomicrobium. Next base: position 3,581 of record JAEZBK010000224.1, on the reverse strand, counting down.
GCGCGTGAAATGCTCCATCACCGCGCCCAGGATGGCTGGCTTCAGGTGCTTCCAGTCGCCCTCGCGCTTGGTCACCGAGATGAAATCGGCCCCGAAAAATACCCGGCTGACCTCCGGAATGGTGAACAATGCCTTGGCCAAGGGCGAGCGTCCCGCCGTGTCCGCACTGGGAAAGTCGGCCACGCCGCCATCGCCCATCACCGCCTGGCCCGGCAGGAATTTGAGGGTGGCGGGATTGGGCGTGGCTTCGGTCTGGATGAACATGGCAGGGCCTGAGAATTGCCTTCCGTACATGGACCTAAGGGCAGGCAGGTTCAAGCCACGGGTATTATATCCGGGTCTTATTGACAGGGTGATTTATGCCCGGGTATAAAGTATTTTTATTCCGGATAAAAATATGTCCTATGTCACCTTTCTTGGGTCTCGCAATCTTGGCGGGGGGCCCTTTGCTGTTGCGATCTCTCATGCGGCCCAGAACCCTGGAGCGCTTATCTTTGGCCCGGATGGCCGGGTGGTGGATATAGACCCGACCCAGCTGCCGCCCCAGGAAGCCAAGGGACCGGGCCGTCCCCGGCTGGGGGTGACGGCGCGGGAGGTGACGCTCCTGCCGCGGCACTGGGACTGGTTGGCGGCACAGCCTGGCGGAGCCTCGGTAGCGCTGCGAAAGCTGGTCGAAGCGGCCAGCCGTGACCCCAGAGCCGAACGCAATGCCGCCCGGGACGCCGCTTATCGATTTGCGTCGGCCATGGGCGGGAATGAAGCCGGCTTCGAGGAGGCGATGCGCGCGCTTTATGCGGGCAAGCGCAAGAAATTCCACCGCCAGTTGGAGAGCTGGCCGCTGGATGTGCGCGAGCATGTGGAAAAGCTGGCCGCTCCTGCCTTCACCGGTGAGGATGGCGATTGACTAGAAATCGCTGGCGATACCCTTGCGCTCCCAGTCGCCATAACGGGTCGGCTCAAGCCCCTTGGGTCCGCCCAATTCTGGCGGCAATTTGCTGACAGGTTCCTGCTGCCGCCTGCTTTGTGCTTCAGCAGCGGCGCGCTTGCCCGCTTCGGTGATGCGGGCGGCGATCTCGTCTTGACTGGCCATGGCGCGATCCTATCTCTGTTCCGACTGGGAGAGAACTGAAATGAATATCCTGAAGACCGGCATCCTGATGACTGTCCTGATGGGCATCTTCATCGCTGTCGGCGCCATGATCGGCGGTGCCGGAGGCATGATGATCGCCTTCGTGCTGGCTGCGGGCATGAACCTGTTCGCCTGGTGGAACTCCGACAAGATGCTGCTGCGCATGTTTGATGCGCATGAAGTCACGCCGGCTAACAATCCGGGCCTTTACAACATGGTGGCGGGCCTTGCCCGCAACGCGAAGCTTCCCATGCCCAAGGTCTATATCTCGCAGAATCCCCAGCCCAACGCCTTCGCCACCGGCCGCAATCCCGAGCATGGCGCGGTCTGCGTCACCACGGGCCTGATGGAGCGCTGCACATCCGAAGAACTGGCGGGCGTGATTGCCCATGAGCTGGGCCATATCCGCAATCGCGATACGCTGATCATGACCGTGGTCGCCGTGGTGGCTGGCGCCATCGGCATGCTGGCCAACATGGCGCTGTTCATGGGCAACGACCGCGAGCGCAACCCGCTGGGCATGGTCGGTATTATCCTGGTGATGATGCTGGCGCCCATGGCCGCCATGCTGGTGCAGTCGGCGATCAGCCGCTCGCGCGAATATGAAGCCGACAAGGCGGGCGCGGAAATCAGTGGCCGTCCCCAGTGGCTGGCGGATGCGCTGGGCCAGATCGAGCGCGCCGCCAAGGGCCTGCCCAACCACAAGGCCGATGCCAATCCTGCTACGGCGCACATGTTCATCATCAATCCGCTCCATGGCGGGCTCTCGGGGCTGTTCTCGACCCACCCGCCGACCCAGGAGCGCATTGCGCGCCTGCGCGCTATGAATAACGGTGTGGCCAGTGTGGCTGTCGCACCGGCTCAACCCATCCCGCAGGTTGCCCGGGCGGGTGCTGCACCGCGTGGACCCTGGGGCTAGTTCATACGCGGCGCATGCGCTATGCGGTCTGAATGACCGAAGGTCTTCCTGCCCGTAAAGCCGCGTTGGCGATGCTTGGCCCAGTGCTGACGCGCCGCAAGCCACTGGATGCCGAACTGCCACAACTGAAGACTTTGCCGTCACGCGACGCTGCATTCGCGCGCGCGTTGGCCAGCCAGACCTTGCGTCATCTGGGTGCGCTGGAGGCGGTGCTGCGCCGGTTTCTCAAAAAGCCGCTGTCGCCGCACAAGTCCGGCGCAGCGATGGAAATCCTGTTGCTGGGCGCATGTGAGCTTCTGGTGCTGAAAACACCGGCCCATGCGGCGGTGGATGCCGCCAACCGTCTGGCGCAGGCGGATGCCAAGGCGGTGCATTTCAAGCCGCTGGTCAACGCAGTGCTGCGCAAGGTGGCGGGCGAAGGCCCTGCGATCTTCTCGTCCCAGGATGGCGAGCGGCTCTGCACGCCCGACTGGCTTTGGCAGCGGTGGTCGCAGCAATATGATAAGGACACCGCCCGGCAGATCGCGCGCGCCCATCAGAAAGAGGCGCCGCTCGACATCACGCTGCGCGCACCCGAAGCGGAGCATCCCGGCGGTGCCGTGCTATTCGGCCTGTCCCATCGCGTCACGGATGAACGCCGTGTTGAGGACCTGCCAGGGTTCAATGCGGGCGGCTGGTGGGTGCAGGACGCCGCCGCCACGCTTCCCGCCACCCTGTTGGGTGATGTGCGGGGCAAGACCGTGATCGACCTGTGCGCCGCCCCCGGGGGCAAGACCCTGCAACTGGCGGCGGCGGGGGCGCAGGTGACCGCCGTGGATCTGGAGCCCGCCCGGCTGGCGCGGGTCGAGGCCAACCTTGCGCGCACCGGGCTGACGGCCACCCTGGTCGCGGCCAACGCCCTGGACTTCGAGGGCAGCGCCGACTGCGTGCTGGTGGACGCGCCGTGCACGGCAACGGGCACGATCCGCCGTCATCCTGACCTGCCCTGGATCAAGGAGGCGGGGGACGTGCTAAGTGTGGCGGTGAAGGCGCTGGAGATCCTGGAGGCGGGCGCCTGCATGGTGAAGCCCGGCGGACTTCTGGTCTTCGCGGTCTGTTCGCTCGACAAGGACGAGGGCGAGGAGCAGGCGCGGCTGTTCCTGGATCGCAATCCTGCTTTCACGCGCGTGCCGGTGACGGCGGAAGAAATCTTTGGTCACGGCGAATGGATCACGCCCGAAGGCGACCTGCGCACCCTGCCGTTCCAGCTCGAAGGCGGCATGGACGGCTTCTTCGCCGCCCGGTTCCGCAGGTCAGAGACGGCCTAGCGCGTAAGCGATCGCCAGATAGACCTTGCCGGTGTCCGCCGACAGCAGGGTCGAGGTGAGGAGGCCATCGGAGTCGCCCTCACGCGCCTTGGCCAGCAGTGCCTCGAACTCGGCCAGATAGGTGTCGGCGGCGTCGTGGAACTGCCCGTCATCGCGATAGGCGGCGGTGATGCGGTCCACCGCGTCGGCGTCGATCGCGTCCGCCAGGCGGCGCGCGAAGATGGCG
>JAEZBK010000223.1 GCA_023427355.1 Pseudomonadota bacterium | reverse complement strand
CCTGTCCCCCATCCCGCCAAACCATTTCCGCAATTGGGGTGCTATCGTCCCGCCCGCGCCGCCGGGCGCGCACAAGGGGGAACGCCATGTCACCGAAGACCATCGCGCTGGCCATGGCCACGCTACTGTCGCTCACCCCTGTGGCGATGACCGCCGCCATGGCGCAGACCCCGCCGCCCAAGCCGCCCCTGCCGGCGGGCCAGACGGGGGAGCCCTTCCGCCAGCCCATCGCCACCACCGACGCCATCACCGTCACCTTGCGCGAATTCGCCGCGCTGCCCGACATCGACAATATCGCCGCCCGCGCCATGACCCTGGCCGACGAGCCGGGCACAAAACGCCTCTTCGTCAGCGAGATGCGCGGCGTCCTCTATGCCATCAGCGCCGATGGGAAGGCCGTGGCGAACTATCTCGACATCCGCGATCCCAAATGGGGCCATCCGGTGCAGTCGTCGGGGCGCGAGCGTGGCGTCCAGTCCATCGCCTTCCATCCGCAATTCGCGATGGCGGGCACCCCGGGCCATGGCAAGTTCTATACCTACATGGACACGACCAACCAGGCGCCCACGCCCGACTTCGCGACCAGCCACACCGCCACGACCCACGATACGGTGCTGCTGGAATGGACGGCCAGGACGCCCACCGCCAACGCCTACGATGGCGCGGCCCCGCGCGAGCTGATCCGCTGGCGCCAGCCCTACGCCAACCACAATGGCGGCATGATGCTGTTCAACCCCCATGCCAGGCCCGGCACGCCCGAATATGGCCTGCTCTATTTCGGTGTCGGCGATGGCGGCTCGGGCGGCGATCCGCTGAACGTGGCGCAGGATCTGGGCGCGGGCTTCGGCAAGATTTTCCGCATTGATCCCCTGGGCACCAATGCGCGCAACGGCAAATACGGCATCCCTGCCTCCAACCCCTTCGTGAAGACGCCCGGCGCGCTGCCGGAAATCTATGCCTATGGCGTGCGCAACACGCAGGGCATCGGCTGGGACGCGCGCACCGGCACGATGTACATGTCCGACATCGGCCAGAACATCGTGGAGGAGATCAGCGTCGTCACCCCCGGCGCCAATATGGGCTGGAATGTCTGGGAGGGCAGCTATCGCTATGTCAGCCGCGACGCGGTGGTGTCCGAAAATCCGCGGAGCGACCCCAAGATGGTCTTCCCCGTGGCCGAATATGACCAGTTCGATCCCATCATGCTGCCCAGCAATGCCGCCGGTGCGGTCAGCGCCTGGGTCTATCGTGGCAATGCCGTGCCACAGCTGGCGGGCCGGCTGCTCTTCGCCGACATGCCCTCGGGCGAGATGTTCCATGTGGATGCCGACAGGCTGCCACAGGGCGGACAGGATCCCATCCGCCGCGTGCTCTTCGCCACGCCGGGCAGCGCCGCGCCGCGCCATCTGCTGGCGATCATCCAGGAAAAGAACAAGACCCAGGGCAAGGCCCCGGCGGCGCGCGCCGACATGCGCTTCTATGGCACCCAGGCCGGCCAGCTCTTCGTGCTGAACAAGGCCGATGGCGTTATCCGTGTGATCGAGCGATAGACCGTCATGAACAAGGCTCTCTTGCCCCTTGCGGTGATTCTTGCTGGCGTTGCCGCCATCGCCTGGTTCCTGCTGGCGCCCGGTGGCAGCAACACGGCACCGGATGCCCATATCGCTCAAGCCGTGGCGGCGCATCAGCGCCAGGAGGCGCAAGCCGATCTCGACGATCGCAACAACCGTGTCGCCGCGCGCTGGCAGGCTCTTGCACAGGCGACGGATTCGCCCGTGCTGGCCAATCCCCAGGGCGATGTCACCATCGTGGTCTTTTCGGACTATGCCTGTCCTTATTGCCGTGTCGCCGAACCGCGCCTGATGGCATTGGCGAAGGCCGACCCGGGCGTGCGCATCGTGATGAAGGAGTTTCCCATCCTGACGCCGCAATCCCTCACCGCCACGCGCATGGCGCTGGCGGCGGCGCGCCAGGGCCGGTACGAGGCGTTTCACACCGCCCTGATGCAGTTGCCCGGCCAGCTTGAAGTCGGCGCGATGCAGGATCTGGCCCGTTCGCTGAAACTCGACATGGCGCGCCTGGCGCGGGACATGGACAGCCCCGAGGTCAGCAACGAGATCATCGCCAATTTCAACCTGGCGCGCGGAATCCGTGCGTTCCAGACGCCAACCTTCATCGTGCAGGGACGCCTGCTGACGCAGGATTCGGGGGAAATTGATTTCGCGCGGGAAGTTGCGGCCGCCCGAGCCCGCTGAGATCGCAGATTTTTTTGACCAAACCGGGAACTTTTTCCCGGAACGGCCGTTTCGGGCGCGGGGAGTTCTGTATCCGGAGGGGTTTTGTCCACCAATCGCCTGGTGTTGCTGGCAGCAGCGCCAATTTTTCTCATTCTGGCCCTTGCCGCCTATCTGACGGCCCAGTTCGCGATCAATGAACGCGAGGCGCAGGCCCAGGTACGCCACACCTTTCAGGTGATCGAAGCGCAACGCCGTATCCAGGACAGCGTCCAGACGGCCGAAACGGGTATGCGCGGCTTTCTCCTCAGCCGCGATCCTGCCTTTGAACAGGGCTTCCGGCGTTTCCTGTCCCGCCTCCCCGAGGATATCCAGCGGTTCCGCGATCTGTCCCGCGACAACCCCGTCCAGCAGGCCCGGGCCGACCGTCTGGAAAAAATGATCCGGGAGCGCATCACCGGCCTGAATGCCGGCGTGGCGAATACCACGGCACCCATGACGACCTCGCCCGAAGCGCTGGCGGGTCTGGCGCGCGGCCGTGAGCAGATGACGCAGATCCGCACCGAGATCGAGCAGGGGCTGGCGGAAGAGCAGCGGCTGCTTCTGGAACGGGATCGCAACCGGCGGGAGTCGGAGAACATGGTGGTGGGCTGGTCCATCGCCGCCGCCGTGATCACGCTGTTGATCCTTTCCATCGCCACGGTTCTTCTGGTGCGCAACAATATCCGGCTGGGCCGCGCCGAACGCGCGCGTGCGAACGAGGCCGCCATATTGCAGGCAACGCTGGAATCGGTGCGCGATGGCGTGGCCTATTTCTCCTCCGACGGGACGCTTTGCGCCTTCAATGCCCAGTTCTTCGCGCTTCTGGGCCTGTCGCCAGACTTGGCGCGGCCCCATGTCACCAAGCCCATGTTGATGCAAGCGCTGGAAGGCTGGCCCTGGCCGACCATTTCGGGGCCGGAAGGCGCTGCCGACGTCACGGGCGCGCGCCATATCACCTGGAAGGGTCGGGAGCTTGATATCTACAAGGCCCCGGTTGCCACCGGTGGCTTCCTGATCGGGGTGGAAGACAACACTGCGCGCAAGCAGGCCGAGGCCATCGGCCGCCAGGCGCAGAAAATGGAAGCGGTCGGCCACCTCACCGGTGGCGTGGCACATGATTTCAACAACCTGCTGCAAATCATCAGCGCCAATCTCGATCTGGCGGTGGCGGGCGATGACGTCGCCGCCAACCCGCGGCTGGCCCAGCGGCTGCAAAACGCCATTGGCGCGGTGACGCGCGGCTCGCGTCTGACCGCGCAGTTGCTGGCCTTTGCGCGGCGCCAGGCGCTGGACCCGCGGTCGCTGGATCTGGGGCGCGTCATTCGCGACATGACCGATCTGCTGCGCCGCGCCCTGGGCGAACGCATCGCGGTGGAGACGGTGATCGCGGGCGGACTATGGAACACGCTGGTGGATCCCACCCAGGTCGAGAACACCATCCTCAATCTCGCCATCAACGCCCGCGATGCCATGCCCGATGGGGGAAAGCTCACGCTCGAAGTGGCCAACGCCTATCTCGATGACGCCTATGCGGCGGGACATGAGGAAGTGACGCCCGGCCAATATGTAATGCTGGCGGTATCCGACACCGGCACCGGCATGGCGCCAGAAGTGCTGACGCGGGTTTTCGAGCCTTTCTTCACCACCAAACCGGAAGGCAAGGGCACGGGGCTGGGGCTGGCCCAGGCCTATGGCTTCGTCAAGCAGTCGGGCGGCCATATCAAGATCTACACCGAGATGGGCCATGGCACGACCATCAAGCTCTATCTTCCGCGCACGCGCCGCGAGCGCGATGATATCGCCAGTCATCAGGGCGCCCCGGTGAAGGGCGGAAACGAACATGTGCTGGTGGTGGAGGACGATGAAGGCGTGCGCGCCGCCGTGGTGGACATGCTCACCGACCTTGGCTACCGCGTCAGCCGTGCCGAGAATGCGCAGAGCGCCTTGGCCTTCCTGGAAACGGCACGCCCGGACCTGATCTTCACCGACGTGGTGATGCCGGGGCCGATCCATACCCGCGAATTCACCCGCCGCGCCGCCGAGCGGTATCCCGGCATCAAGGTGCTCTACACCTCCGGCTATACCCAGAACGCAATCGTCCATAATGGCAAGCTGGATGACGATGCCTTCCTGCTTTCCAAACCCTATCGCAAGGAGGAACTGGCGCGGAAGCTGCGCAGCGTGATCGAGGGCACGGCACGCGGTCCTATCACGCCCTCCACGGTCCCGCCGGTCGAGGCTTCTGGACCGGCTGTTGCGCCCGGGGCCAGGGTTCTGGTGGTGGAGGATGTCGCGCTGATCCGCATGACCACGGTGGACATGGTGGAACAGCTTGGCTTCATGCCGTTGGAAGCCGAGGACGCGCCGCAGGCGCTGGCGATCCTGCACGCCGATGACACCATCGCGGTACTGCTCACCGATCTGGGCCTGCCGGGCATGAATGGGCGGCAACTGGTGGAGGAGGCGTTGAAGCTGCGTCCCGGCCTCAAGATCATCATTGCCTCCGGCTATTCCACCGAAGGCGAGGAGGCCGAAGCCCTCAAGGGCAAGGTCGGATACCTGACCAAGCCGTTCGATCTTGCGCAGCTCAAGCGAGCCTTGCTCGGGCGCTAGCCCCAGTATGCAGCGCAGTGCCGGTTGCATCGCCGGCACAAATTGCGCCGCGGTGACCATCAAACAAAAACCCCGCCAGACTTTCGTCTGGCGGGGTTTGTTACTTCAGGCTCGGTCCCGAATTACCAGGGGAACGCGCTGATGTTGTAGGTCAGGGTGGCCATCACGTTCGAACCGCAGGCGTTCGGCGTGGCCATCCAGAAGGCGCCGCACTGGGCAGCCGACAGGTCGGTGTCCACATAGCGCACGTCCAGCGACAGGGCATTCCAGGTGGCGGTGGCGCCGATATCCCAGTGCGAATAGTCGCGCGAGAAGGAATACTTGGCCGCCTGCACCCACTGGTGGCCGAACAGGCCGCTGAAGGACAGCCAGTCATTCACCGGAACGATCACCTGGCCGTTCAGGTAGTTGGCGGTGCCGCCACCCAGGCTGAAGTTCGGCGACCAGGCCCAGGTCACGTTGGTGGTGACCGGACCCCAGGAACGGCTCAGCGTGTTGATCAGTTCGACGAAGCTGGCATTCTTGGTGCCGAAGTTCAGGCCGGTGGTCTGCGCATCGGGATAGCCATAGTAGTAAACCTGGGCATTCCAGTTGGCGAAGCCGAACAGGTCGGTGTTCTTGCCGAAATACAGGTCCACTTCATACGAAGGGCTGTTCTTGGCGTTCAGATTCCAATTGGTCTTGGAACCCCAGGCGCCGACATAGAAGCCTTCCGGGCCGGTGATGTTGATGGTGGCCTGCGGAGCCGGCTCCCGGTCATTCTGGCTGATACCGCGGAAGCGATAGTCGCTCTGCACGGCAACCGCCGCCGACATGGAGAAGGCGTCTTCCTGGGCGTTGGCGGCGCCGGCGAACACGCCGGTCAGGGCCATCGCGCCGATCAGCGCCTTGGTCAGGTTCTTCATTTGTGATCCTCTCATTGGACGCATCTTGGGATGCGTGCACCGGAAATCCGGCATGGGCGGAAAATCTGGCTTGCCGCGCTGCCGTTCAATATGACATTTGCGTTTCAGGCCCGCTTTTCGGGATGTGTTGTCGGGATTTGGCATGGCGTTGTTGCAATGCAACACATGATTGCCCAAACTCTGGGCAGGTCGCCAGATTGTAGTGCAATCATACGGATAGCGGCGCTGGCCAAGGCCGCTGGTAACAATTATGGAGTTTTTTGGGCGTGGCCAATACGGCGAAAGACGCAGAGGATTCGCCGGGCCGAGCCGGCCGTTCTTCCCTGCGCATTCTGCTGATCCGGCATGGCCAGCCGCATCTGCCGCTGGCCCCTGTCACCGGTCACCGAGCGTTCGGCGACTACATCGGCGCCTATGAGGAGGCGGGGCTTGATCCCTCCAGCCTGCCGCCACGAGAGCTGGTGGAGCTGACCCGCGAACTGGCCGTCTATGCCAGTGATCGTCCGCGCAGCCACCAGAGCGCCCGCGCATTGTCCGCCGATCCCGTTCTCGATCCGCTTTTTGCCGAGGCGCCTTTGGCCGCGCCGCCCATTCCGCTGCTGAAGATGCGGGTGCCCAAATGGGCGGTGGTCTCGCGCATCCTCTGGCATCTGGGCTTCGCGCCGGGCATCGAGAATGCTCGCGGCGCCCGTGCGCGTGCCGAACAGGCCGCAGATGCCCTGATTGCGCAGGCCAGGCAGGATGGTGCCGTGGCGCTGGTCGCGCATGGCTATTTCAATTTCCTGATCGGCCGGGTGCTGGCGCGGCGTGGCTTCACACAGCGGGGCCGCCATCGGGCGCGCTACTGGAACACGGTGGGCTATGAGCGGCCCGATGGTTGATGCGGCCCGGCGGCTGCGTTACGCATTTTGTGTCAGGGGATGATTCGTTCGATGCGCCGCGCCGTGCTTGCCGTCATTGCTGTGCTGCTGGGCGCAACCGGCGCGCAGGCCCAGGCCAAATTCGTCAGCCAGCGCTCCGACAACGCCCATATGCGCGAAGGTCCGTCCTACAATCACCGCATCCTCTGGATCTACAAGCACCAGGGTTATCCTTTCCAGGTGTTGGCGTGGTATGACGTGTGGCGGCGGGTGCGCGCCCATGACGGCACCATCGGATGGATGAACGCGGCGGTGCTGTCGGATCGGCGCACCGTTCTGGTGACGGGCAAGGATCGTGTTGCGCTCCATGCCGATCCCGAACCCAATGCGAAACTGGTGGCCTATGCCATGCCCGGCGCCACGGCCCAGGTGCAGGCCTGCGCCATGCGTTCCTGCCGTATCAGCGCCCCCGGCCTTTCCGGATGGATTTCCAAGTCCCGTATCTGGGGCGTTGGGCCGAACGAAGTGTTCAAATAGAGAAAAGCTGCCCGCGGTACGGTTGCGGCGTAAATCCTAGTGCAGGAAGTGCCGGATGCCGGTGAACACCATCGCCAGGCCCGCCTCGTCGGCGGCGTCAATCACCTTCTGGTCGTTCATCGAGCCGCCGGGCTGGATCACCGCCGTGGCGCCCGCTTCCGCGACCGTCAACAACCCGTCGGGGAAGGGAAAGAACGCTTCCGACGCCGCGGCCGAGCCGATGGTGCGCGGCTCCGCCCAGCCCGCGATCTTGGCCGCATCCCTGGCCTTCAGCGCCGCGATGCGCGCGCTGTCCACGCGGCTCATCTGGCCTGCGCCGATACCCGCCGTGGAGCCATCCTTCACATAGACGATGGCGTTCGACTTCACATGCTTGCCGATGGTGAAGGCCAGCAGCATGTCGGTGAGTTCCTGCTCCGTCGGCTGGCGCTTCGTCACCACCTTCAGCATCTCGCGCGTCACGCGGCCATTGTCGCGCGTCTGCACCAGGAAGCCGCCCGCCACGGTGCGATAGGTCAGCGTCGGGGCCAGCGGGTCGGGCAGGCCGCCCGCCGTCAGAAGGCGCAGATTCTTCTTCGCCGCCAGGATGCGGCGCGCGTCGTCATCGGCGTCGGGCGCGATGATCACCTCGGTGAAGATCTTGGAGATTTCTTCCGCCGTCTCGCCGTCCAGCTTTTGATTGAAAGCCAGCACGCCACCAAAGGCCGAGGTCGTGTCGCAGGCGAGCGCCTTCAGATAGGCGTCCTTCAACGACGTGCCCAGCGCCACGCCGCAGGGATTGGCATGCTTGATAATGGCGCAGGCGGGCCCGTCCTTCGGGTCGAACTCCGCCACCAGCTCATAGGCGGCGTCGGTGTCATTGATGTTGTTGTAGGACAGTTCCTTGCCCTGCACCTGCATGGCCGTCGCCACGCCGGGGCGGTTGCTGCCATCGGCATAGAAAGCTGCCTGCTGGTGCGGATTCTCGCCATAGCGCAGCCCCTGGCGCAGCAAGCCGCCAAAGGCGCGGCGGCGCGGCGGCTCGGCCACGCCGTCCTTGGCCAGTTCGCCCGCGAACCAGCCCGACACGGCGGCGTCATAGGCGGCGGTGCG
>JAEZBK010000095.1 GCA_023427355.1 Pseudomonadota bacterium | reverse complement strand
GGTGCGCAGGTGCAGCGCCTGCATCATCTCGTCCTGCGCATGGATCACGCGGAAGAACTCCCACGCCCATACCAGCAGCAGCGATATCGGCCCCGCCACGAACAGCCAGCGCTGCCATGCCATCGGCGCGGCGGGGATCACCACGCTGGTGGCCATCATCACGGCGGCGAAGGCGATCAGCACGGCGAACTGCACGATGCGGAAACGGCGCATCGCCGCATCGGGCGGGCTTAAATTCTGGCTCATGACACCGCTCCTTGTCCGGTGATGCGCGCCCACAGCCGCCGCCGGCTCGCAAAGGCCGACCAGCCCAGCGTGAAGGCGCCCACCCACACCATCGCTTCCGTTGCGATGGCCGACACCGTCACCATCGCCGTCCAGCGCGCCGCGCCGGGATGCCCGAACAGCCACAGGCTGCCGAAGGTATAGACCCAGCACCCCACACAGACCGCCGCCGCGATCCCGAACACAAGCCGCCGCGCCAGTTTGCCGTCCATGCCGACCTCCCGATGTCTCCCTCCAATGTAAAACACCCTTGACATATGTCAAGCTAGTTTTACATATGGAAAGGTAATTTTACATCGAGACTCTCATGATGCTGTCCAAACCGACCCTGACGCTGCTGGGCGCCCTGCTGCTGGCGGGATGTGCCGGCATCCCTGCGGGCCAAGCCGACCTTTATTATGGCTTCACCCGCATCGATCCCGACACCCGGACCAGCATCCCGGCCGCCTGGCTGGTGGTCCGCGATGGCCACATCGTCCAGGCGGGACGCGGTCCGCTGCCCACGGGGAATTTCCGCCGTCATGACCGCAGCGGCCTCTATGCCCTGCCCGGCCTGATTGATGCCCATGCCCATATCCTGGCCGGGCCATTCGCGGTGAAGGTCGAAAATGGCGCGCCGCTGCTGGATTTCGTCAGCGCCGACAAATTCACCCGCTTCAATGCCGCCATCGCCCTGGCTTTCGGCGTCACCACGGTGCGCAATCCCGGCGGCGCGACCGACGCCGCCGCGCGCTATGACACGATGCGCGCATCGGGCGCCTGGATCGGGCCGCAGGCGCTGCATGCCGGCCGCGTGCTCCAGCCGCCGCCGCTGCAGGGCAATTCCTTCTTCCAGCCGAAAAGCCCCGCGCAATGGGATGAAGAAGCGGCGCGCCAGAAGGCGGCGGGCATGACCTATTTCAAGCTCTATCACGGCCTCACCGAAGCCGAACTGGCGCAAGGCGTGCAGGCCGCCAACCGCCACGGCCTGATCCCCATTGCGCATCTGGAAACGGTGAGCTGGACGCGCGGCGCCGAACTGGGCATCCGCCAGTTCGAACACATCCTGCCCATCAGCCCCGATCTGCTGACGCCGCAGGCGCGCGCGCACTATGCGCCCGACAAGCCCGCCAGCGCGGGATTCCACCAATGGTTCGCGCTGGCCGATTATGACGGTCCGCTGATCCAGGGCATGATCCGCACCCTGGCAAACAAAAATGTCGTGGTGACGCCCACATTGATGGTGCAGGACATCGTCTATCATGCCGACGACCTGTCGGGGATTTTCCCGCAGGATGACATGCGCTTCTACCAGCCCGAAAGCTTTGCCTCGGCCAAGACCAATTACGACACGCTGGGGAAACTCTGGACGCAGCAGGATTTTGCCGACGCCCGCGCCGCCTGGCCAAAGGTGCTGGATTTCGTGACGCGCCTGCACAAGGCGGGCATCGCGATGCTGGTGGGCACCGATGGCGCGGGCGGCGGGCCGATCTATGCGCGCGAACTGCACAACATGGCGCAGGCGCTGGGTTCGAACTGGGAGGTGCTGCGCATGGCGACGTCCGGCAATGCCGACATCATGGGCCTGAAGAACACCGGCCGCCTCGCGCCCGGCAAGGAGGCCGACATCGTCTTCCTGCGCGCCGATCCCACCACCGATGTCCGCAACGTCCGCCAGGTGGACAGCGTGGTCAGCGACGGCAAGGCCTACAGCTTCGACGCACTCGTCGCGCTGGCCCAGCCCTTTGCGGCGGCCTCACCGTAGCGGGCGAAGATCGAAGGACCGAGCCATCCTCCAGCGGATCATCAGGAGCACGGTGCTGCACCGCCTATATCAGCCATATCAATTACTTGATGGTCTGCGAACGCCGTGAAATTGCCAGTGACCGCGACCTGTGCCTCAATGCAGGAATGAATCTGCGGGGGCAAGATCATGGCTATTGGATTCTGGCGGGCGGCGCGTAACGCCCCAGAAGGCGGGCTGACTGCGGGAAAAAAGCATGCATCCAGCGATGCCATCGCGCCTTCAGGCACGACCCTCGATCCCGCACGCAGCATTCCCGACCTGGCCGTAAATCTGATGGACGTCAGATCGAGCCAGGAGATGACATTGTATGAGCTTGAGAACCAAATTCGGGGCCGTTGCTCAGGTATCTACCTTGGAAACAATCGCGCGCTGGCAAGAGTGTTTGGTCGATACTCGATGTATCTCAACACCCGGGATGTCGGCTTTGCGGCGCATTTGCTGTTGAATGGTTCCTGGGAATTGCCGATTGCGAAATTCATCATCTCCCAGATAAGCCCCGGAGATACCGTCGTCGATATCGGTGCGAATTACGGCTATTACTCCATGATATTCTCAGATTGTGTTGGAGCGGATGGAAGATGCATCTGCTTTGAGCCCAACCCCTTGATCGTCAGCAGCCTGCGCAACTCATTGGCTCTCAATGGCTTCGCAGATCGCTCCGTTGTCCATGAAATTGCGCTGAGTGAAGAAGCCGGCGCAGTAACGTTTTTTGTCCCGCACAATGAGCCCAAGAATGGGCACATTTTAGGACCGCTCGAGAAAGGCGACCCAAGCACGGGCACTCCCATGACTGTTAATCAGGAAAAGGGCGACAGATTATTGAAGGCAGAATCCCGGGTGGATTTTATCAAGATAGACGCCGAAGGCTCCGAGGCAGCAATACTCAAGGGACTATCGGGGATCATTGAGCGCCGCAGACCCAAGATTCTGATCGAGGTGAACGCGGCCCGCGACTACGACTTGAGGGCAATGCTGGCATATCTGACATCTGTCTACCGGGAGATGCGGTTTGTAACCACTGACGCCACCCTCGAGGAAATTGATGCGGAAACGGTACTGAGTGATGATTTCGGCACAGACCGAATGTTGTTTTTTGGCGGCAGGGAAAGTCATTCGGAAACGCCGCTGCCAGACACTGAACATCTCGCAGCCATTGAGTCGGCGCGCCACGCGTTCCTGAATTCCCAGACATCCAAATTGATGGACAGCGCAAGGCGCGCTCAGGACGAACGCGATTGGCCTCGCGCCCAGGCGACCTATCAGAAGTTCCTTGAAAGGCAACCGCTCAGGGGTGACGTTTGGGTCCAATACGGTCACGCGGCGAAGGAATCGGGAAATCTGCAAGAGGCGGAAAGGGCATACCGGCGTGCGCTATCGCTCAACCCAGGGAATGCCGATACACATCTGCAACTTGGACATCTGCTGAAGATATCAGGACGGCTCGACGAAGCCGCCCATGCCTATGCAGAAGCCTTGACGCACGACCCGACATTTTCGGATGCAGAAAGCGAATTGTCGTCCCTGAAAATCGCAACATTGCTGGATGCCGCCAATGCCGCTCGGGACGAGCGCGACTGGCCTCGCGCCCAGGCGACTTACCGGGAATTCCTGGAAGTGCAGCCGCTCAGAGATGACATCTGGGTCCAATACGGTCACGCGGCGAAGGAATCGGGAAATCTGCAAGAGGCGGAAAGGGCATACCGGCGTGCGCTATCGCTCAACCCAAGGAATGCCGATTCACATCTGCAACTTGGACATTTGCTGAAGATATCAGGACGGCTCGACGAGGCCGCCCATGCCTATGCAGAAGCCTTGGCGCACGATCCGTCATTGTCGGATGCCCAGAAGGAGTTGATGGCAATATCGCCTGCCCGCTAACCGGGAAATAGCAGGCGTCGAAACCGCCACCACGAAACCCTATCCCCCTCCTCGTCATCCCACACGATCATCCCCATCTTGGGCGGATGACGGCACAACACGATCACAATGGCCCGCACTGCTATCCACCCGCACTCCCCGCCCAGGGGGGAGGGGGGATGGCGGCAAACGGACAAACGAAGATTGCGCAAGCCGTTGCGCCGGCGCGGCATAACCGTCAAGGCCAGGGGCCAAAAACACAGGGGCGCGCAGGCGCTATCCCCCTGCTATCCCCCGCGCCGGTTCAGCGGACGATGTTCAGCGGCTGGCCCTGCTCGCCGCCCTGTTCGGGACGGCCGACGAATTCGATGCCCACGCCATCGCCATGATGACGGGCGATGCGGCCGGCAATCTGCGCGATCAGCACAAACTCCCCGATCGGCGGCTTGATGTCGGTCTTGAGCGAAACGCCGCCCACCGAAATATCCATCACCTCGCACTGCACGACCTGGCCGTCGGCGCGGGTGAACTTGGCGAAGCCGCGCGATTGCGACCGCTCATGGCGGCGCAGCACGCTGTCATCCACCAGGGCCTTGTTCAGGAACAGCGTGAGCTGCTCGGCGGTGCGTTCGCGCTTCGACGCCGTGCAATGGAACGAGACGCCGAAGCTGCCGCCATCCTTGCGCACCACCACGCCTTCGAAACGGCCGAAGCCGTCCACATACAGCACGACCGGCGTGCCATGGTCGGGCACGGTCTCGCAGCGGATCGCCGCCCCGCCGGGCGAAAGGTCCACCACCGAACAGCGCGCCTCGCGCCCATCCGATGGCAGGAACAGCCGGCCGGGCAGGTCCACGCGCACGCGCCGGAAACGGCGGCGTTCGGCCCTGGCTCTCGCCAGGACAGGTTCGGCATCCTTCATCGCCAACGCCAGGCCCTGCACAGCAGGCCTCCCCTTCAAGTTGCGGCTTGGCGCCCTTTCTACGGCCCACAGGGTCAACAGACGGTTACTGTGCGCCGCCCGGCTGCCGCCTATTGGGCTGATCGGGCCGGTTTCCCGCGCTTTTTCCGGCCTTGCAGAGGCGAAGCGGCCGTGCCGATGCGGCACAGTCGCCGGAATTGGGGTCTTTTTCCCCTCTCTTGGCCGCGCTATAGGAAAGCCCTGTCCAGTCCGTGCGGGAACGATCCCGCCCGGCAGTCCCCGGGGGTATCCTGATCATGCGTTCGTCCTCTTCGCGCCTGACCGCGCTTGCCATGCTTGGCGCCGCCAGCATCACCCTTTCCGCCTGCTCGACCCTGTTCGGGGACAGCGAAGAACCCATGGCGCTGGATGGCTCGCCCTTCGCCCAGGGTCTGGCCGTCGCCTACAGCAACCTGGCCGGCCAGGCCTCGGCCCTGCCCGACACCAGCGAAGGCGGCTTCTTCAGCATGTTCGACGTCTTCAGCTCCAGCCCCGGCTCCATGCTGGAACGCGCCTTCACCGCCAAGGCCGAACTGGCCGCCTCGGGCCAGGAACCCGCGCCCGAATCCGCCCCCACCCCCGATATCCAGCCGGTCTATGCCCGCCTGGTCACCGCGGTGAATGAAGGCAAGGCCCGCTTCGCCGAACAGGCGGCCCGCGCCCAGTCCGATTACGATTGCTGGATCCTTTTCTCGATGGTGCCCGAAGGCGCGCCCAACGCCGCGGCCTGCAAGAACCAGCTCGACCAGTCGCTGCCGGCGCTGGAACTGGCGCTGCGCCCGGCCCCGCCGCCGCCGCCGCCCGCCCCGCCGGTGCC
>JAEZBK010000068.1 GCA_023427355.1 Pseudomonadota bacterium | reverse complement strand
CGCCCATATGCACGAGCAGCGTGTCGGCTCGCGGCAGCAGGCGCTTGGATTCCCGCACCCGCGCCAACACAGCATCCAGACCTTTGTTGAGATGAGTTGTTTTGGTGACGATACGGAAGGCCGACGTGTCCAGCCCCGACAGGACCATTTCGGCTTCGCGATAGTTGGCGGCGGTATCCAGCACTGCCACGCCTGCTTGCGCGGCAAGTTGCAGGATCGCCGCCGCGGCGGACGCCGATACCTGGCCGCTGGTGTTGGAAACGCCATAGGCCTGGCCGAACTGGACCGTCCCAAGCCCCAGTTTCCTCACGCGCAGTCTCCGGCCGATTCGATCATCTGTACAGAGTGGACGATCCCAAGGATCCCCGCACCTGCCGTCATGCGGAAAATGCCGGTAAGCCAGCTTTCAGCTGTCTGGACTATGCCGACCCATCGCGTGAAAATGGGCCAAAATCCATCCGCGAGGCTGATTACCATGACCTTCCGTGCCGCCTGCATCCAGCTTCGTTCCGGCGAAAGCGTTGCCGAGAATGTCCAGGTTGCGTCGGCCCTGATCCGCGAAGCGGCGGCCGGCGGCGCAAAGTTCATCGCCACGCCGGAAAACACCACCCTGATGGTGGCCGATGGCGGTGCCAAGCTTGCCGCCTGTTTCGACGAGGCCCATGACGCTTCGATGCCCGTCTTCGCCGCCCTGGCGAAGGAACTGGGTGTGCATTTGCTGATCGGATCGGTGGGCATAAAAATTGAAGGCGGCAAGACCGCTAACCGTTCCTATGTCTTTTCTCCGGACGGGCAGGTGACCGCGCGCTACAGCAAGATCCACCTCTTTGACGTGACGCTGTCCAGCGGTGAACGCTACGCCGAATCCGACACGGTGGCGGGCGGCAGTGAAGCGGTGATTGCGTCCACGCCTTGGGGCGGCATCGGCCTGACCATCTGCTATGATGTGCGCTTCCCGCATCTTTACCGCGCGCTGGCGCAGAATAGTGCTTTTGCCTTTGCCGTGCCCGCGGCCTTCACCGTGCCGACGGGTGAGGCGCATTGGCATGTGCTGCTGCGCGCACGTGCCATCGAGAATGGCGCCTTCGTCATCGCTCCCGCTCAAGGCGGCTCTCACGCCAATGGCCGGAAAACCTATGGCCACAGTCTGATCATCGGTCCTTGGGGTGATGTGTTGGCGGAAGCGAGCGTTGATCCATGCGTCATCTATGCGGAAATTGATCCGCAGGTGTCGGCAGCGGCGCGGGCGAAGGTGCCGTCCTTACGCCATGGGCGCGACTTTATCTTGGTCTGATTACGACGGTTAGAATGCAAAAATCAGTCTTGGTGGGGTTGGATTGGAGGTCTCAAGAAGCTTAGCTAGACGCCGTGTATCGCACCTACACGATGCTGTAAGCAAATGTGGTATCGGCCGATCTGAGGCATTTTCAGCGCGTGTTGTGCCATTTCGGCGGCCATAGCTTCTGAATAGGTTTGAATAAGCGAATACCTAGAATGTAGCATCTCCTCTGGTCACTAGGGCGCTCGCGGTAGATGTGCTAATTTAAAAGGCAAAAATCACTCGATAAATCTTCAGTCTGCCTGAATAATCAAAACGAAGCCAAACGTCCCTTGATATTCAATAGCATAGAAGTTGTGGTGATTACGGATGACATCCGGGCGAAAGGGCGAATCAAATAGAAAAAATGCAAAAAAGAGCACGGGACCCAGAAGCAAGAGAGGAAAGGGCCATTCTAGCAGAAATGCTGTGAAGCGTGGCGCCTATTCCACGCGTCGCTTACTTAAAGGGGGGGGGTGCTGGTCTTTACGCTGAAGTTAGGAAAGAGCAAGTCGCACGATTTTCTCCCAAAACATTCATTGGGTGGGCGTTAGTGGACCAACTTGTTGGTGAGCTATGGACGTTGCGACGGATCGCTTGTGCCGAAAATTACTTCCTCAAAGTCGTTCGCGAAGAGATAATCGATGATGGCCCTGATGACGACAGCTTAATTGTTCAAACTCGAGGAGGCGATGATTCTGAGAAGGTGATTATTAAGGTGGAGGGCATCTTAGAGAAGGTGTTTATTGTTCCCCACACGCAAAGTGCGTTCGAGAGGCTTCTGGCTTTCAAGCGTCAAGTGCTGAGTAGTGTGCTATCTCTGGAGAAAGAATTAGAACGCCGAAACCAAGATGAATAAATTTGAAGAGATATTACCCCGCTTTTAAATAGCCGACGGCCTTGTCGCGGCAAAAAAGATAAAGCAGTACGCGCAAGGCCTGTCCGCGCGGGCTTTCCAGCCCGGGATCGCGCGCCAGAATCAGCCGGGCATCGTCATGGGCGGCGGCCAGCAATTCGCCATGGGCCGACAGGCTAGCGAGCCGGAATTCCTGCTCGCCGCTCTGGTGTGTGCCCAGCATCTCGCCGGGGCCGCGCAGCTCCATATCCTTTTCGGCGATGACGAACCCGTCATCGGTATCGCGCATGGTGGTAAGCCGCGCCTTGGCGGTTTCGCCCAGTCCGCCATGATAGACCAGCATGCAGGTGGATTTGCCCGTCCCGCGCCCCACGCGCCCGCGCAGCTGGTGCAGCTGGGCCAGGCCAAAGCGCTCGGCATGTTCCACCACCATGATGGTGGCCTCGGGCACATCCACGCCCACCTCGATCACCGTCGTGGCGACCAGCAGCTTCGTTTCGCCGGCCTTGAAGGCGGCCATGGCGGCGTCGCGTTCCGCGGCCTTCATCTTGCCGTGCACAAGGCCAACGGGAAGGTGAAGGGCGTTGCGCAGCGTCACCACGCGCTCCTGCGCGGCGGCCAGATCGATCTTCTCGCTTTCTTCCACCAGCGGGCAGACCCAATAGGCGCGCTCGCCGCGATCCAGCGCTGTGCGAAGATGGCTGACCAGTTCGTCCAGCCGGTCTGCGCTCATTACGCGCGTATCCACTTTCTGCCGTCCCGGCGGACGGCCCAGGATCTTCGACACCTCCATGTCGCCATAGGCGGTCAGCGCCAGCGTCCGCGGGATGGGCGTGGCGGTCATCACCAGCACATCGGTTCGACCCTTTTGCTGCAAGGTCATGCGTTGGGCGACGCCGAAGCGGTGCTGTTCGTCCACCACCACCAGCCCCAGATCGCGGAAGGCGACACCCTCGCTGAACAGCGCATGGGTGCCGACCAGAATATCTATCCTGCCGTCGTGCAGGTCGGTCAGGATCTGCTCGCGGTTGGCCTTGTCACGGCCCGTCAGCACCGCCAGCCGCACGCCCGCCGCGCGCGCGAACGGTTCCAACGTGGCGCAATGCTGGCGCACCAGCAGTTCGGTCGGCGCCATCAGCGCCGCCTGCACGCCCGCTTCCACCGCGCCCAGCATGGCCAGCAGCGACACCACGGTCTTGCCGGAGCCGACATCGCCCTGCACCAGCCGCAGCATCCGCCGTTCGCTCTTCATGTCGGCTTCGATTTCCGCCAGCGCGTTCAATTGCCCGTCCGTCAGCGCGAAGGGCAGGGCGGCGATGGCGCGCGCCTTCAACTTGCCCGTGCCATGGATGGCGCGGCCTTTTCCCGCGCGCAGCCTTGCGCGGATCAGCGTGAGTGCAAGCTGGTTGGCCAGCATCTCGTCATAGGCCAGGCGCTGGCGCGCAAGGGTCTGGGGCGACAGGTCGGCTTCATGCACCGGCGCATGGGCGGTGGTCAGCGCCTCGCCGAACGAGGGGAAACCGCGCGCCTTGCGGAATGCCGCATCCTGCCATTCGGGCAGGGGTGGCACCTTGTCCACCGCGCCGCGCACGGCCTTGGCCATCACGCGCGCCGACAGACCTTCGGTCAGGCCATAGACGGGCTCATGCTGCGGCAGGCTGGCGGCATCCTCCGGCGCGACCACATGGTCGGGATGCGCCATCTGCGGCCTGTCCTTGAAGCGCTCGATGCGCCCCGACAGTACGCGCCGTTCGCCCACCGGCAGCAGCTTCTGCAGGTAATCGGCCTGCGCCCGGAAGAAGACCAGTTCCATGGTCGAGCTGGCGTCCGACACGCGCACTTTATAGGGCTGGCTTTTGACGCGTGGCGGCAGGTGATCCAGCACCGTCACCTCCAGCGTGGCGATGCGGCCCGATTCCGCCGCCGCGATGGTGGGGCGATAGGACCGGTCCACCACCCCCACCGGCAGGTCCAGCACCAGGTCGCGCAGCAGCGGCCCCGCCACCTTGGCCATCAGCTTTTCCAGCTTCGGCCCCACCCCGGTCAGGGTGCGGATCTCGGCAAAAAGAGGAAAAAGAATCTGCGGCCGCATGGTGTGGGAACATTATGGATTTGAACCGTTGTTCTCAACGTGTTCCGCCGTTATATCCCCGCCATGGATGACCTTGACCAAGGTGGCTCTTCGGAGAACCGCCGCAAACGGCTTTTGTTTCGGGCGCAGCGGCGCGGCTTCAAGGAAGTGGACCTGATCTTCGGGGCCTATGCGCAGGACCATCTGGCGGCGCTGGACGAGGCGGGGCTGGACCAGTTCGAGGCGCTCCTCGCCGCCCCCGATCAGGAGGTCTATGCCTGGCTGCGCGGGGCTGAGGTCGTGCCGTTCGAATATGACAACGCCGTTTTCGCTGGGCTGCAAAGCTATTGCGGGCGCAAGGGTCAGCAATGGAACGCCTAGATTATATCGCCAAGACCGATGGCCGGCTGACTGTATCGGGCGCGCCCGCCGGCTATGACGCCTATATCGCCGCCGAAGCCGCGCGCCGCCGCAAGGGGCCGGTGCTGTTCGTCACGCTGGACGATGCGGCGGCGGAAAGTGCCATGCGCGCCATCCGCTTCTTTGCGCCGGGCACGCAGGTGCTGCCGTTCCCCGCCTGGGATTGCCTGCCTTACGATCGCGTCTCGCCCAAGCCCGACATTGTCAGCACGCGGCTGGCGACGCTGGCGGCGTTGGCGCGCGGCTGCGGGCCTTGCGTGATCGTCACCACGCTGAACGCCGCACTGCAGCGCGTGCCGCCGAAAGACTGGATCGCGAAAGCCAGCTTCACTGCCCGCATGGGCGACGACGTGGACCGGGAGGCGCTGGTTGGTTTCCTCGCCGCCAATGGCTACGCCCGCGCCGGCACAGTGCGCGAGCCGGGTGACTTCTCCCTGCGCGGCGGCATCGTGGATCTGTGGCCGCCGGGCGAGGAGCAGCCGCTGCGTCTGGATTTCTTCGGCGCCACCCTCGACGGTATCCGCCGCTTCGACGCCGAAACCCAACTTTCCAAGGATGCGGTGCAAAGCATCGCGCTGCTGCCCGCCAGCGAGGCGCCGCTGTCGCCCGACGCCATCAGCCGGTTCCGCACCGGCTATGTCGCGGCGTTCGGCGCGGCAGGTGACGACCCGCTTTATGAATCCGTCAGCGCGGGCCGCAAATCCATCGGCATGGAGCACTGGCTGCCCCTGTTCCACGATCACCTGGACACATTGTTCGATTACCTGCCGCGCGCGTTGGTCCTGCTGGCGCACCAGGGCGAAGAGGCCAAGACAGCACGCGTCGAACTGGTGCGCGACTATTTCCAGACCCGCGAGGATTTTCGCCATAGCGCGCCGGATGAGAAAAGCCGCATCAAGGCGCCGCCCTATAAGCCGCTGAAGCCCGATGCGCTCTATCTGTCCGACGCCGACTGGAAAGCGGCGCTGGCGCCGCACATCGTGCGCGACCTGACGCCGTTCCAATCGCCGGAAAGCAAGAACAGCGTGGATGCGGGCGGCAAACAGGGCCGCGACTTTGCGCCGGAACGCCAGTCCGGCGCAAATGTCTTCGACGCCGCCGCCCAGCATCTGAAGGCGCTGCGGGCCAGCCGCCGCGTGATGGTGGCAAGCTGGACCGATGGCTCGGCCGAGCGCATGGGCGGCGTGCTGTCCGATCATGGTGTCACGCCCATCCGCAAGGTTGCGGATTTCGCGGAGGTGCTGAAGCTGGACAAGTCCGCCTTCGCCATCGCCGTGCTGGGCATCGAGCGCGGCTTCGAAGCGCCGGATTTCGCCATCCTGTCGGAACAGGATGTGCTGGGCGATCGCATGGTGCGCGCCGCCACGCGCGTCCGCCGGGCGCAGAACTTCCTGACCGAGGCCTCCACCCTGGCACCCGGCGACCTTGTCACCCATATCGAGCATGGCGTGGGCCGTTACCTGGGCCTGAAGGCGATAGACGCGCTGGGGGCGCCGCATGACTGCCTGGAGCTGCAATATGACGGCGGCAAGCTGTTCCTGCCCGTCGAGAATATCGAGCTCCTGACCCGCTACGGCTCCGACGAGGGTGCGCAGCTGGATCGGCTGGGCGGTGCGGGCTGGCAGAAGCGCAAGGCGGAAATGAAGGAGCGGGTGCGCGCCATCGCCGCCGAGCTGATCAAGATCGCCGCCGCCCAGCAT